>CAZZVH010000322.1:0-4654 GCA_964657365.1 uncultured Burkholderiaceae bacterium | reverse complement strand
GAAGTCGATCTTCTGCGGCGCCAGGTTGGCGATGTCGTAGGCCGGCGACACGAAATTGGCGACGATGTTGATGCCCATCGTCGCGACGATGAAGGTGATCGAGCCGACGATGGTCGAGATCGGGTTGTCGATCTTCTCGACGATCAGCACCGGATCCATGATCGCCGTGCCGAACACCTTCATCGAGCCGCCGGTGACGATCACGGTGATCAGCGCGAACAGGATGAAGTTGACCGGCAGGCCCCAGAAGTTGCCGCGCTTCATCGCCGCCTCGCTCGTGGCGAATCGGGAGAAGTCGCCGAAGTTGAGCAGCAGCGCCGCGAAGTAGGCGACGATGAGCATCGCGGCATTGGCCATCAGGCCGATCGATTCGAGGCCGGTGTACTGCTTGTCCGAGAGCTGCATCGAGAAGCTCGACAGGCCGGTCTTCCAGAGCATCCAGCCGGCCAGCGCGAACATCACGAGGTAGACGATCGGGCCGCAGAAGTCGATGAACTTGCGGATCGTCTCCATGCCCGACAGGAAGATGACGAGCTGGAAGAACCACATGAAGAGGAAGCTCGCCCAGCCGAGCGTCGACAGGCCGAACACGTCGTTGTGGGTGAGGTCGGCGGCGTGCGGGAACAGCGCCACCACCAGCACCTGCACCGCCTTCGACGCGAAGTAGGTCTGCACGCCGTACCAGACGATGCCGACGATGCCCCGCACGATCGCCGCGAGGTTCGCGCCCATCACGCCGAAGGCCATCCGCGCGAACACCGGGAACGGCACGCCGTATTTCTGCGACGGCCGGCCGACCAGATTCATCAGCACGTTGACGATGGCGATGCCGACCACCATCGAGAGCAGCACCTGCCAGCCGGCGATGCCGAGGAAGAACAGGCTGGCCGCGAACGTGTAGCCGCCGACGGAGTGCACGTCCGACATCCACATCGCGAACAGGCTGAAGGTGCCCCAGGTCCGGCCTTCGGGTGCGACCGGTGCGAGGTCGTGGTTGTAGAGACGCGGATGCGCGCCGGTGATGGCGACGACCGGGACGACGTGGGCGCTGGAAGACATGGCGTTCCGATCGAAAGGTGCTGCCGGGGGCGGGCAGCGACTCTCGCATCTTCCGTGCCGACACCCCGGAAATCGCCCGGCCGGCCGCACGCCAGCAGCCGTGCTGGCGCAGCTCAGCCCTTCAGTGCGGCAAGCAGCTTCGCGCCGATCGGCGAGCCCCAGCCGGTGCAGGCGTCCCAGCCTGGGCGTGCCGACCAGCTGCCGTTGTTGCCCTGGTGGATGTCGTTGAACAGACCCTTGCCGGCGAGGGAGCCGTAGAGCAGCGGGTTGAGATAGCCGACCGGCTTGCCGATCTTCTGGTTCATGAGCGCGACGAGGCCGGCCCAGAGCGGCGCCACGGCGCTGGTGCCGCCGATGACCAGGTTCTTGCCGTCGACGCGCACCTGGTAGCCGCTGTTCGGGTCGGCATCGCCGGCGACGTCGGGCACGCCCCGGCCGGCCTGGACCACCGCGCCGGCCAGCGTCGGCACCTTGGCGTTCTTCTGCCAGGCCGGCAGCGGGAAAAAGCCGCTGACGCCGCCGCCGGTCGCGCTGCTGGCGGCGTTCTCGTTCCAGACCACCTCGCTGGCGATCTTGCTGCCCGAGGCGGTCAGCTTCGTGCCGCCGCAGCCGAGCGCGAACGGGCTCGACGCAGGGAAGTCGACGTGCGGCTTGCCGTCGGTCACGCCGTCGGCCGAGCCGTTGTCGCCGGCGGCGCAGCAGACCGTGACGCCCATCGTCGCCGCGGCCTGGAAGGCCTGGTCGAACTGGGTCATCGCCTGTGCCGTCCAGTTCGATTCGGCCGAGCCCCAGCTGATCGAGATCACCGACGGCTTGTTGACGTTGTCGTGGACGGCCGTGGTGATGGCGTCGAGGAAGCCCTGGTTGGTGTTCGGCGCGAAGTAGACCGCGATGCTCGCCTTCGGTGCGATGGCGGCGGCCACCTCGATGTCGAGCATGACCTCGCCATCGGCGCTGTTGGCGTTGGTCGGGTGGTTGAGGCCGCCGTCGACGCTCACCGCCTTGACGTTCGGCACCGGCAGGCCGAGCCCGGTGAAGTAGGTCTTGATGTCGGCCGGCTTGAAGCCGCCGCCGAGCTCGACGATGCCGATGCATTCGCCGCTGCCGTCGCCGCCCGGGAAGTCGTAGAGGGCGGCCAGCTGGACGGGAGTGAACGAGGCCGACGCCGAGCGCGCGACGATCGCGCCGGGCTCGTCCAGCACCTGGAAGTGCGGCGACGCCTGCGGCCGGTTGTCGAGCCCGAAGACACCTTCGACGATGTCGCCGAGATCGTCCGGCACCGAGACCGGGCCGGTGCGGCCGCGGTACGTGCCGGCCGGGTGGTCGTACTGATGCAGCTCGGTGCCGAAGGCGGTGCCGAGCGCCGCCGCCGTGCCCGAGAGCACGACCGTCCGGCGCGCCGCGCTCGAGTCGACCACGGACAGGCCATGCGCCTTCGCGAACGACTCGACCCTGGCGATGTCGTCGCCGTTGGCCCCGTGTGCGGCGGCGTACTCGTCGCGGGTCAGATAGCGGCGTTGCGCGGGCAGCGTGTCGCCCAGCGTGCCGCCGGCGTCGGCCGCGCCGCGCGTCGCCCTGGGCCGCAGCCGCACCGAGATCTCGATGCGCTCGTGCGGGTCGACGGCGCCGACGGCGGTCGCGCCCGGCATCGCCGAACGTTCGCTGCCGGCGATCACGGTGCGGGGCTTGCTCGAGGCCATGGTGTCTCCAGGTTCAGGTGGGTGAGAGGGCCGGGTTGGGGCCGCCACCCCAATCTTCGGTCCAGAGTTCGGGTCGTTCGGCACGGAAGCGTCCGACCAGGGCGATGCAGTCCCGGGCCGCGGCGCTGGTCGACGGGTCCATGACGACGACCTCCACGCCGTGCTGCCGCATGAAGCGGATGGTCTCGTCGCTCGAGGCATTCGCGACGTCGCCGACGACGACGCGCGGGATGCCGAACTGCACGATCGTGCCCGCGCACATGAAGCAGGGCTGCAGCGTCGTGTACATGGTCGTGTCGTGGCGGTCGGCCATGCGGCCTGCGGCGCGCATCGCCGCCATCTCGCCGTGCACGATCGGGTCGCCTTCCTGGACCATCGCGTTGTGGCCTTCGCCGAGCACCGCGCCGGTCGCGTTCTGCACGAGCACACCGCCGATCGGGCAGCCGCCTTCGCCGTGGCCCTTGGCGGCCCAGCGGAAGGCACGGGCCAAGTGGAGTTCGTCGTCGAGCGTGGCGGTCATCGTCGTCCCGGAGCGTTGCGCGTCAATGATGGCGGATGTCCGCGTGCGCTGCAGGTCGGGCGGCGCAGACAGGGCACGCCGGATCGCGGTCGACGCGCAGCTCCGTCCACTCCATGCGCCGCGCGTCCAGCATCTGCAGCCGCCCGGCCAGCGACGTGCCGATCCCGGCGGCCAGCTTGAGGGCTTCTGCGGCCTGCACGCTGCCGATGATGCCGACGAGCGGCGCGAACACGCCCATCGTCGCGCAGGCGACGTCCTCGACGAGGCCGTCGTCGGGGAAGGCGCAGGCGTAGCAGGGCGATGCGGCATCGCGCGTGTCGTAGACGGCAACCTGGCCGTCGAAGCCGATCGCCGCACCGGCGACCAGCGGCCTCGCGTGCGCGACGCAGGCGGTGTTGACGGCCTGGCGCGTCGCGACGTTGTCGCTGCAGTCGACGACGATGTCGGCGTCGGCGACCAGGCCGTCGAGCTCGCCGGCGCCGACGCGCGTGTCGATCGACGTCACCGCGACGCGCGGATTGATCCCGGCGACCGAGAGCGCCGCCGACATGGCCTTCGGCGCACCGATCCTCGACAGGTCGTGGGCGATCTGGCGCTGCAGGTTCGTCAGGTCGACCGTGTCGCCGTCGACCAGCGTGAGATGGCCGACGCCGGCGGTGCCGAGGTAGAGCGCGACCGGCGAGCCGAGACCGCCGGCACCGATGACCAGCACGCTGGCGGCGAGCAGGCGGCGCTGGCCGTCGATGCCGATGTCGTCGAGCAGGATGTGGCGCGAGTAGCGCAGCAGGTCGTCGTCATCCATGCGGTCGGCCTGCACCAACGAAAACGCCCGCGCTGGGCACGGGCGTTTCGCGGCGCACCGGCGCCAGGATCATGCGATGTCCCGGGCGCGCCGGCTCAGTTCGTCTCGGTGGAGTCGGGCTTGCGCTCGACGGCTGTCTTGCTGGCCAGCACGGTCTTGCCCTTGAAGCGGTTCAGGGCCTGCGACAGCTGGAAGTCGTCGGCGCTGCCGAACTCCGGCGCCGGCTTCGGCACCAGCGCCTTGGCCTGGTCGGCCTCGAACTTCTTGCGCGCTTCCTCGCGCGCCTTGTCGCGGGCTTCGTCCTTCACTTCGGCACCCTGGCCGCTCGCCAGGTGCTTGTCGAGGTCGGCTTCGCGGGTGCGCAGGGCGGCGAAGAGATTGCCGTCCGCCGTCTCGTCGAGCATGACGTCGGGGACGATGCCCTTGGCCTGGATCGAGGCGCCGCTCGGCGTGTAGTAGCGCGCCGTGGTGATCTTCAGGGCGGTGTCGGGCGACAGCTGGCGCACGGTCTGCACGGAGCCCTTGCCGAAGGTCTGCGCGCCCATGATGACGCCGCGGTGGTGGTCCTGCAGC
>CAZZVH010000321.1:0-4659 GCA_964657365.1 uncultured Burkholderiaceae bacterium | reverse complement strand
CGCGAGCCCGCGGAAAAGGTGACGACGAAGCCCGGCGTGATCGCCGTCGTGGCGACGACCGGGAGCACGGGCACGCCGCCGCTCGGGCAGCGACAGGTCCAGCCGTCGTCGGCGCGGCGGCAGGCGACCTGTTGCGGCCGAGGCGTGCCCGCGTCGTCCCATGTGGCGGGCCGATAGCCGGGCATGCCGCTGTCGAGCACCAGCATCCGTTCACGGAACGACCGCGCACCGGCGGCCGTGCTCGCCAGGCAATCGTCGCCGATCCGCGTGTCGTCGTTGAGCTTGGCGGCGGCCCATTCGATCCCGGCCTCCGCGGCTTCGAACGCCTGCGACGACCGGAGCTGCCCGGCGGACGCCTGTGTCTCGACCGCCGCGTTGCGGTGGGTCGCCGCCACGACGAGGAACATCGCGAACACCAGGAGCACGGTGAGCGTCAGCGCCACGACGCCGCGTTCTGGTCTCGAACCGCGCGTGCGCATGTCAGGCCGAGCAGCTGCCGACGAGGCCGAGACGGCGCAGCCGCACGGTCGTCTGCAGGCTGCGCTGCACATGGGCATCGGCGACCGAGCGGGCGGCGATCGCGACGGTGAAGCGCTTGACCTGCTGGCGCGGCGGGCACGCCGTGCTGCCGGCCGGACACGGGTCGACGCAGAAGCCGGCCAGGCTCGTCTCCTCGATCGTCGGTTCGACCGCGAAGGCGGTGACGGTGAGGACGGTCGCATCGGTGATCGCCTGCCAGTCGCCGTCGCCCAGCTGCAGCTCGACGGCGCCGGCGTGCAGGCGGAAGCCGAATTGCTCGTTGCCGTCGACCAGCCCGTTCTCGACGGCGTCGCGCGAGAAGCGGAAGCGGACGGTGTCGGAGGGCCCGGCCTCGGGCGACACGTCGGAGTACGGATTCGAGGGCACCGCGAGACCGTCGTCGTTGCGGATGCCCGATGCCGCGTCGGCCCAGTAGCCGGCCCGGCGCAGGTCGCGCGAGACGATGTCGGCGGCCGTGCGCAGATCGGCCATCAGGCGCATCTCGAGGCCGAGCGCGCGGTTCTCGCGGATGTTGTCGAGCACGACGGTCGAGCCTGCCGCGACGACGAGCAGGCCGACGGCCATGCCGACCAGCAACTCGACCAGCGACAGCCCGGACACGTAGCGCCGGCGCATCACTGGTTCCAGCACCGGCGATTGACGTCGGCAGGGTTCGACGCCGCCGCGTCCGGCCCGGAGGCGTAGACGAGGCCGCTGCCGCGCTGCACCAGGCGCAGCGTCCGGCAGCCGGTGTCGTGCGCCTGAGCGCCGGAGGCCGCGGCGACCGCCTCGTAGGCGTCGGCCGCATTGCCGTGGATCTCGAGGCTGTAGTAGCCGGACAGCGTGCTGCCGCGCAGGCCGATCTGGGCCAGGCTGCCGTAGACGGTGTTGTCGGCACGAAAGCGCTCCTGGGCGAGCTGCGCCTGCATGAGCGCCACCATCGCATCGGTGCGCCGGGCGCGCAGGAGCTGGGACTCGAACGACGGGTAGGCCAGGCTGGCCAGCACCGCCGCGATGCCGCAGACGACGAGCGCCTCGACGAGCGTGAAGCCTTCGCAGTCGGAACGCAACGGACGACGCGACATGGAATCGTCTTCGCTCAGCAGCGGAGCCAGCCGGCCACGGCCGAAGCCCCGGCGGGCGAGCAGGAGCGGACGCGCCCCATGACGTTGACGATGTGCCGCACTTCGTGGCCGTGGCTGTCGACCAGCCGGAGCGTGCCGGTGGGTGTGCTCGTTCCGTGCAACGGATCGAAGACGATCGAGGCGACGTTCGACTGGATGCTGACGTGATCCGCCGGCCCGAGCACGACGGTCTTGATCTGCACCGCGGCAGCGCCGCAGACGGCGGGCGCGACCGGGCCGCAGACGCAGTCGCCGGCGGCGCCGGTGTGGACGACCCAGCAGCTCTGCGCGCCGTCGTGATGGACGCTGAGGCGGATGCTGCGGTTGCGGGCCACGGCCTCGGTGCGCACGAACTGGATGTCGGCGGCGAGCGAGACTGCGGCGGCCTCGAGCCGGCGGCCGTCGATGAACGAGGCGAGGGAGGGCACCGCCGTGGCGCCGACGATGGCCGTGACGACGATGACGATCGCCGTCTCGATCAGCGTGAGCCCGCGCGCCCGCCGTGGCCGGCGCGGGACGCCGCCGCGAGGCAGGCCTCTGTCGTTCCCCGGTGCTGTCGTCTCCATGCGGAGACTGTAGGAATCCGTGACCGAAGTCGCGATCCCGTCGACAGGGGAAACGAAGGGGGCGTTACGCGGCCGCCCGTTCGGGGGTGCCTCTCAGATATCCCGGATCAGCTGCCGGAACTCGTCGACGTCCTCGAAGCTGCGATACACCGACGCGAAGCGCACGTAGGCCACCTTGTCGATGCGCTTCAGCTCCCGCATCACGTGCTCGCCCACCTTGGCCGAGAGCACTTCCTTGGCGCCGCTGTTGAGCAGCTTCTCCTGGATGCGCTCCAGCGCGGCATCGATCTGCTCGACGCTGACGGGACGCTTGCGCAGGGCCAGCGTCATCGACGCGCGCACCTTGGCCGGATCGAACTCGGCTCGGGTGCCGTCCTTCTTGACCACCGAAGGCAGGGCGATCTCGGCGTGCTCGTAGGTCGTGAATCGCTTGTCGCAGCTCTGGCAGCGGCGGCGGCGGCGAACGACGTCGCCTTCGTCGGAATCCCGCGTCTCGACGACCTGCGTGTCTTCGTGGCTGCAGAACGGGCAGCGCATGAATTCAGGAACGGCCGGCGCAGCCGGTCATCGGTAGACGGGGAAGTCGCGCGTCAGCATCGCGACCTGCGCGCGAACGGCGGCGAGATTCGCGTCGTCGTTCGGCTTGTCGAGCACGTCGGCGATCAGGTTGGCGGTGCGCTCGGTCTCCGCTTCCTTGAAGCCGCGCGTCGTCAGCGCCGGCGTGCCGAGGCGGATCCCGCTCGTCACCATCGGCTTCTGCGGATCGTTCGGGATGCCGTTCTTGTTGCAGGTCATGTGTGCCGAGTGCAGGATCGTCTCGGCTTCCTTGCCCGTCAGGTTCTTCGGCCGCAGGTCGACCAGCATCACGTGGCTCTCGGTCCGGCCGCTGACGATGCGCAGCCCGCGCTTCGTCAGCGTCTCGGCCAGCACCACCGCGTTCTTCACGACCTGCTGCTGGTAGGTCTTGAACTCCGGCGCCAGCGCTTCCTTGAACGCGACCGCCTTGGCGGCGATCACGTGCATCAGCGGCCCGCCCTGCAGGCCGGGGAACACGGCGCTGTTGATCTTCTTCGCGATCGCCTCGTCATTGGTCACGACGATGCCGCCGCGCGGACCGCGCAGGCTCTTGTGGGTGGTCGAGGTGACGACGTCGGCGAACGGCACCGGGTTCGGATACACGCCCGCGACCACCAGCCCGGCGTAGTGGGCGATGTCGACCATCAGGTAGGCGCCGATGTCCTTCGCCACCTTGGCGAAGCGCGCGAAATCGATGCGCAGGCTGTACGCCGAGGCGCCGGCGATGATCAGCTTCGGCTTGTGCTCGTGGGCGAGGCGCTCCATCGCGTCGTAGTCGATCGCCTCGCTGGCGTCGAGCCCGTAGCTGACGACCTTGAACCACTTGCCGCTCATGTTGAGCGGCATGCCGTGCGTGAGGTGGCCGCCTTCGGCCAGGCTCATGCCCATGATCGTGTCGCCCGGCTGCAGCAGGGCGAAGAACACGGCCTGGTTGGCCTGCGAGCCGGAGTTCGGCTGCACGTTGGCGTAGGCCGCGCCGAACAGCTGCTTCAGCCGGTCGATGGCGAGCTGCTCGGCCATGTCGACGAACTCGCAGCCACCGTAGTAGCGCTTCCCGGGATAGCCTTCGGCGTACTTGTTGGTGAGCTGGCTGCCCTGCGCCGCCATCACCGCCGGAGACGCGTAGTTCTCCGAGGCGATCAGCTCGATGTGCTCTTCCTGGCGCCCGTTCTCTTTCTCGACGATCGACGCGATCTCGGGGTCGGTCTCGAGGAGGGCGGAGGGGCTGCGATGAAACATGGAACGGGCTCCTTCTGCGGGGGGCGGGAGCGCGAAGCCGCATCGCCATTGCGCGGCGGCAGAGTGTAACGGAGGCTCGCCCGGCGAGGGCGGCCGGGACACCTTCCGGAGCGGCCGTGCCGCCCGGCCGGCTAGCGCAGCAGCGCGATCTTGTCGGCGAGCACCGGCTCCGTCGCCTTCGGCACCGGCTCGGTCGAGCTCGACGTGGAAGTCGACGCGGCGTCCGTCGCCGGCGCCGTGCCGTCCGCTGCCGGGCCGGCGGCCGTGTCGACCGTGGCCTCCAACGCGCGACGCGTCGGCAGCGGCAGCGGCTTTAGCCCGGCCAGCTGGCGCAGCGTGTTCTGCTCGACGAGCACCTTCATCGCATAGCCGCCGTCGTCGCTGTTGGCGGCGCCGACGTAGAAGCGCAGCCCCGCTTCCAGGCTGCCGGCGCGGGCGATGCATTCCTTGAGCACCTGGACGCCGACGCGCAGGTTGGTGACCGGGTCGAAGGCGGCGTGGCTGCCGCCGAAGGCCTCGTACTTGTCGTCGTGCACCTTGGTCATCACCTGCATCAGGCCCTGCGCCCCGACCGGGCTCTGCGCGAACGGGTTGAAGCTCGATTCGACGGCCATCACCGCCAGGATCAGCGTCGG
>CAZZVH010000320.1:0-4659 GCA_964657365.1 uncultured Burkholderiaceae bacterium | reverse complement strand
AGCCGTCGCCGTAGATCGTGATGTCGTCGCCGCGCAGCGCCTGGACGATGAAGTTCGAGACCACGCGGCCGTCGTTGGCGTGCATGCGCGGCCCGTAGGTGTTGAAGATGCGCACGACCTTGATGCGCAGCGCGTGCTGGCGCCGGTAGTCGAAGAAGAGCGTCTCGGCGCAGCGCTTGCCTTCGTCGTAGCAGCTGCGGATGCCGATCGGATTGACCCGGCCCCAGTAGCTTTCCGGCTGCGGGTGCACGTCGGGATCGCCGTAGACCTCGCTGGTCGATGCCTGGAGGATCTTCGCGCCGAGCCGCTTGGCGAGGCCCAGCATGTTGATCGCGCCGAGCACGTTCGTCTTCGTCGTCTGGACAGGGTCGCGCTGGTAGTGGATGGGCGAGGCCGGGCAGGCCAGGTTGTAGATCTCGTCGACCTCGACGTAGAGCGGCACGGTGACGTCGTGGCGCATCGCCTCGAAGCGCGGGCTCGACAGGAGGTGGGCGATGTTGGCCTTGCTGCCGGTGAGATGGTTGTCGACGCAGAGCACGTCGTGGCCGGCGCCCAGCAGCCGCTCGCAAAGGTGCGAGCCGAGAAATCCCGCACCTCCGGTCACCAGGATGCGCTTCGGAGATGCAATCATCGATGCCAGAATCGATCGTCACCCCGGGGGACTTCGTGACAGTCACCATTCCCGCAGTCAGCGTCGTCGTGCCGGTCTACAACCCCGGCCCCTACCTCGCTCCGCTGCTCGCGTCCCTGCTCGCTCAGACCGAGCCGTCTCTCGAGATCATCGCGGTGGACGACGGCTCGAGCGACGGCAGTGCGGAGATCCTGCGCGAGGCCGCCGCCCGCGACGCGCGCCTCACGGTCATCAGCCAGCCGAATCTCGGCATCTCCGCAGCGCGCAATCGGGGCATCGCGCACGCGCGCGGCCGCTGGCTCGCCCTCGCCGACAGCGACGACTGGCTCGACCCGCGCACGCTCGCCACCTGGCGCGCCTACGGCGACAGTGCCGACGTGGAGGTCGTGCTGGGCAACGGCTTCCGCTTCGCGGGCAGCGCCACGGAGCCGGTCGTGCCGACCTCGGATCTCGTCGTGACGTACCCGCCGCGCGCCGACACGCTGTCGGGCGCCGACTGGCTCACCTACTGCATCGCACGCGGCCAGTGGTCGAACTTCGTGTGGCTGCAGTTCATCCGCCGCGACCTGCTCGAGCGCGAGCGGCTGCGCTTCGACGAAGAAATCGTCCACGAGGACGTGTTGTGGAGCATGCAGCTCGGCCTGCTCGCCCGGCGCATCGGCTTCCTGGCCGAGCCGCTGTACGGCTACCGGAAGCATCCGGCCTCGTTCATCGCGAACCGGACGGTCGAGATGCTGCACAAGCGGGCACGCAGCTATCTCGCCATCATGCGGCACTTCGTGGTGGCGGCCGACGAACGCCGCCACCAGCGTGCGCTGAGGCGCGCCTTGCTGCGCCACGCGCAGCGCGAGGGCCGCAACTTCCACGCGTTGATGCGCGAGGGCGTGCTGAGCGCGCCGATGCGCCGCGAGCTGGCGCGCGAGTTCCGCCGGCTCGGCCTCCAGCGCGCGATGTTCGAGGGTGCCGACAGCCTGCAGGCCGTGTCGCGCGCGGTGCGATGCTGGATCCGGCTGCGTGCTTGCGCGGCGGCGTGATTCGCAGGCCGCCGCCGATGATCGTCCACGCACGTTTCATTGCTGGCGAAGTGGCTCGACGTTTGGCGGGAGCGTACCGCTCATCAGCACGCGGCCGTCTCTGACTCCTGCCAGGCCGAAGCGCTCGTACAAGGCCAGCGCCGGGACGTTCGACTCCGACACCTCGACATAAAGCGAGGCGCATGCACGGCGCTCGCACTCGCGCCGCAGCGCCTCAAGCAGTTGCAGCGCGATGCCGCGGCGCCTGAGCGCAGGTTCGACATAGAGGTCATCGATATAGCCGCCGAGCGCGCCGTGTTCCATGGTGTATCGCACCGACAGCACGACGTGACCGACGGCGGCGCCTCCCACGCGCGCCAGCCACACGCCACCGAGAGAGGGCGCTGACAGAAGCGCGTCGAACGACCTGGTGGCCCAGTCCCGATCCAGCGGGAACGAAGACTCGGCGTAGAACCGTTCCATCAGCTCGACGAGCTCAGGCACGTCTCTGGATGCCGCCAGATGGATGGTGGTTTCAGCCATGGAGACGGGCTTGGCGTTCGGCCATTCGGGGCTAAGGCGACCGGACGGCCGCCTCCGGAGGCGGCAGCGGGATCGGTTCGCCCGGCCCGAAGCGCAGCCGGTTGAGCAGATCCGTGCTGCTGTCGTAGGAGGGATCCGGAGTGCGCCAACCCGGGCCGTAGATCGTTTCGAGCACGGCCTCCGGCATGTCCGGCACCAGCACCTCGAGCCCGTCGAGCATGTCGAGCGGGCGCAACGCGCCGAAGACATGGGCAGGGAACGCGGCGCCGTAATACTTGTCGGGCTCCTGGCTGGCGAGGCAGATCATGCGGTCGCCGGCGGGGTAGAACAGGTCGAAATCGATATGCAACAGGTTGTCCCGGCGCATCAGGCGAAACTTGAAGCGCCAGTCGTCGACATAGCGATAGCCTCGTTTCAGGAGCGCGCCGATCAGCTCGTCCCGGGCGGCGTAGTCGGCCGGCAGCAGGCCGATGTCGACGTCGAAGTCGTGGGGCAGCAGGCGGCCTTCGCGGATGGCGCCCAGCAGCGTGCCCCACATCAGGAAGGGCCGCGTGCCGCTCTCCGCGGCGGCAGCATAGATGTCGGCGAGCAACGTGCGGCCATGAACGGCGATGCTCAGCCGGCGCAAGGCGCGCTTGTCGAGCAGGTTCATGTGCGGCAGCATCGCCAGCGCGCGGCGCGGATCGGTCAACAAGGCGTCGGCGATCACTGCGATCGGGCGCGACCAGACGTGATGACGTCGGGGCTGATGCGGCATCTTCAAATCATACTGCCCGTGCTGGCTGGCGACTCGCCAGCCAGTGGCGCGCCAGGGCGAGGTCGGCGGGCGTTCCCATCTCGACGCGCTGAGCGCGGTCGATGCGCTCGCCCGCGACCACGGCCCCCTGGGCGATGAGCGCGTTGTAGATGCTCGAGACGAACACTTCCGCACCGGCTGGCGCCGCGGCGAGAGTTGTCTTCGCGGCCTTGACGAAATCGCCGGCCGTGCGGAAGTAATAGAGGCCGGCCACCGCATCGGAGCTGATCACGCGCTTCTCGGCGATGTGGTCGACCAGCCCCTCTGCCGACAGCAGCGAATAGGCCTCCATCGGGCCACGCGACGGATAGATCAGCACGCCCCCGTCCGCGTTTCTCCGGCGCCAGCGCGACAGCGAGGCCTCCAGATCGACGGTGAAGAAGCAGTCGCAGTAGGCGACGATCAGCTCGTCGTCATCGGCGATCCGTGGCGTCGCCTTCAGCGTCGTCTCGGCTGGCCCGCCGGTGACGGCATCGACCAGGACGAGTTCGTGCGAAGGAACGAGCCGCGCCAGCAGGTTTGCCAGCCCGTGCACCCGCGCCTCGTCGGCACGGGCGACGAAGACGAAGCGGTGCGGCTCCGCGAAACGCAGATGCTCGACGACGTACGAGATCATCGGCCGGCCCGCTTCGACCTCGATGTAAGGCTTCGGCACCTGGCCGGAAGCGGCGAGCCGCGAGCCACGGCCGGCCATCGGAACGACGATATTGAGCATCACTCTCTCCTCATCTGGCAGAGATGCAAGATGCCTGCCCAGGCGTGTCTGTTCGGGCGTCCGTCGACACCGGGGGGACTACTCCCGGTCGTCGAACGTGAACGTGAAGCGCTGCCCGGCGAGCTCTCCGGTGCCGCTTCCGACTCCGCCGCTGCCGGCCAGCCGGAAGCTGCCCGTGCGGCCATCGTCGCAATTGAGCACGCCCTCGCCATGACGGCGGGAGATGTTGGTGAAACTGCCACGGCAGGTGGCCTTGTGGCTCGAGACGAGCACCAGCTCACCGGTGCCGGCCCGATAGCCGGAGCCGGCGATTGTTCCCTGGAACGACTCGTCCGACCGCTCCATGCGTCCATTGACCGGAATGCTCGCGTTGCACCCGGCGACCAGACAAGCCAAGGCGATGCAAAGCGTCGAAGGTGCCTTCAAGTGACTCTCCTCGTCGCCAGTCGCGACGTGTGGTGACCCATCGACAGGTGAGATGTCACTGCGTGTTCTGGCTCGAGTGAAGCATCGCGGCCATTCGTTGATGAACGACGTTGACTGCTTTCAGTGGCCTGAGCATGACCTTGAATTCGACGATTTCCCCCGCTTCGTTCCACTGGATGATGTCCACTCCGTTGACGAGCACTCCGTCGAGCTCGGTTTCGAACTCCAGCATGGCATCGGAAGGGCCGACGATTTCTCGCACGTAGCGAAAGGTCGGATTGAAGAACACTTGAAAGGCAGCGCCAAGATACAGGGCCGCAAGCTTCCTGCCGCGCTGCGGTGTGTGGACGACCGGCGAGTGGAAGACGGCATCTTCGGCGAGCAGCGCACTCAGGCCCGAGGGGTCCTGCGTGCGTACCAGGCGATGCCAAGTGTCGAGAGCGTCTCCAGCCATGGCGTGATCCTGAGGGTGAGCGGCGTCCAACGTCCGAGTCGAGGCGCGGGCCGAAGCGGGCGCCGCGGTCGTCAGTGTCTC
>CAZZVH010000319.1:0-4661 GCA_964657365.1 uncultured Burkholderiaceae bacterium | reverse complement strand
TCGGCAGGGCGGAACGCTCGGTCAGCACGTTGTCGATCAGCCCGTAGGCCTTCGATTCCTCAGGATCCATGAAGAAGTCACGCTCCATGTCGGACCGGATCTTCTCGATCGGCTGGCCGGTGCGCTCGGCGTAGATCTTGTTGAGCTGCTCGCGCGTCTTCAAGATCTCGCGGGCGTGAATCTCGATGTCGGTCGCCTGGCCCTGGGCCCCGCCCGACGGCTGGTGGATCATGACCCGAGAGTTCGGCAACGCCGAACGCTTGCCCTTGGCGCCGGCCATGAGCAGGAACGAACCCATGCTGGCGGCGATGCCCATGCACAGCGTCGTCACGTCGGGCTTGATGAACTGCATGGTGTCGAAGATCGACAGGCCGGCGCTGACGCTGCCGCCCGGCGAGTTGATGTAGAGGTTGATGTCCTTGTCGGGGTTCTCGCTCTCCAGGAACAGCATCTGGGCGACGACGATGTTGGCCGTCTGGTCGGTGACCGGCCCGACCAGGAAGATGAGCCGCTCGCGCAGCAGCCGGCTGTAGATGTCGTAGGCGCGCTCGCCGCGTCCCGACGTCTCGATGACGATGGGAACCATTCCCAGACCCGTTGTTTCAAGCGCGCTCATGGACTTCCTTCGTTGCTGTGTGATCGACCGTCCCGGTTCGACGGCAGGTTCGGTAGATCGGGATCGATTATGTGGCGGCAAGGGCCGACCGACCGGGCTTTGCCTGCCCGATCGGCGGGGCCGCCACGGGTGCGATCAGCCGGCCATCAACTCGTCGAACGGAACGCTCTTCTGCGTCACCTTGGCACGCTCCAGCACGTGGTTGGCGACGTTGTTCTCGACGACGACCGCCTCCACGTCGGCCATCCGCTGGCGATCGCTCAGGTACCAGCGCATCACCTCGCTCGGCTTCTCGTAGCTCTGCGACAGTTCCTCGATGTGCGCCTGCAGCTGATCGGGCTTGGCCTGCAGGTTCTCGCTGCGCACCAGCTCGCCGACGACCAGGCCGAGGCGGACGCGCCGCTCGGCCTCGCCCTGGAACATCTCGGACGGGATCGGCGCCGTGTCCGCGTCCTTGACGCCGCGCTTCTTCAGGTCGGCGCGCATCTGCTCGACCATCCGCTCGACCTCGCCGGCGACCAGCGACTTGGGCACGTCGAGCTCCGACGCCTTGACGAGCGCGGCCATGACGCTCGACTTGTTGCGCGCCTGCAGGCGGAACTTCACTTCGCGCTCGAGGTTCTTGCGCACGTCGTTGCGCAGGGAATCGACGGTGCCGCCGGCGATGCCGAGCGCCTTGGCGAACGCCTCGTCGACCTCCGGCAGGTGCTGCGCCTCGATCTTCTTCAGCGTGACGGTGAAGTCGGCCTCCTTGCCGGCCACGTCCTTGCCCTGGTAGTCGGCCGGGAACTGCAGCGGAAAGGTCTTGGAATCTCCGGTCTTCATGCCGCGCACGGCGGCGTCGAACTGCTCGAGCATCTGGCCTTCGCCGATCACGAACTGGAAGGCGTCCGCCTTGCCGCCCTCGAAGGGAACGCCGTCGATCGTGCCGGCGAAGTCGATCGTGACGCGGTCGCCGGCGACGGCCGGCTCGCTCGCAGGCCGTTGCTGGAACGTGCGACGCTGCTTGCGCAGGATCTCGACGGTCTTGTCGACCGCTTCGTCGCCCACGTCGGTCGCGACGCGTTCGACCTCGGCCGTCGACAAGTCGCCGATCTTCACCTCGGGGTAGACCTCGAAGGTGGCATCGAACGCCACTTCGCCCTCGGGCGCGCCTTCCTTCTCGGTGATGCGCGGCGGCCCGGCGACGCGCAGCTTGGCCTCGTTGACGGCGTCGGAAAAGACCTGGCCGACCTTGTCGTTGAGGACCTCGCTGTGCACCGAGTAGCCATAGCGTTGCGACACGACCGACATGGGCACCTTGCCGGGGCGAAACCCGTCGGCGCGCACCGTGCGCGACAGCCGCTTCAGGCGAGTCTGGACTTCGGAGCTGATCGCCGTCGCCGGCAATGACAGGGTGATGCGGCGCTCGAGCTTGTCGAGCGTTTCAACGTGAACGGCCATGATGTGTCGCAGTCAAGAGTTGCTGGTGCGCGGGGCGGGACTCGAACCCGCACACCGATGAAGGCGTCAGGACCTAAACCTGGTGCGTCTACCAATTTCGCCACCCGCGCGGGAGGGACCAGGCGGCGCTTGCCGGCCATGCGGCGCCGCTGCGCGACCCCGTTGTCCTGGGCGGTAGTCTAGCGGGTCGCCCTGTCGCCATCGCCGGTGTGGTCGGCCGTGGACAATCGGCACGTGCCTGTCGATCACTACGAGAATTTCCCGGTCGCGTCGTGGCTGTGCCCGGCCAGGCTCCGGCCTGCCGTCGAAGCGATCTACGCGTTCGCGCGCACCGCCGACGACATCGCCGACGAAGGCGACGCGAGCCCGGCGCAGCGCCTCGACGATCTGGCCGCATATCGACTCGACCTGCACGCCGCGGCCGGAGGCGGCGGCTGGTCGACACGCTGGCCGCAGGTGTTCGCACCGCTGGCGTCGGTGATGCACCGACACCGTCTGCCGATCGACCAGTTGTCGGCCTTGCTCGACGCCTTCACGCAGGACGTGACCGTCTGCCGCTACGCCGACCGGCCTGCCCTGCTCGATTACTGCGCGCGCTCGGCCAATCCGGTCGGCCGCCTGCTGCTGCACCTGTACGGCATCGACGCTGCCGCGGCGCTGGCTCGCTCCGACGCGATCTGCACCGCCCTGCAGCTCGCCAATTTCTGGCAGGACATCGGCGTCGACGTGCGCCGCGGCAGGCTCTACGTGCCGGCCGAGGACTGCCGGCGCCACGGTGTCGACCCGGATGCCTTGCTGGCCGGTGACGACGGTCCGCCCGTGCGCGCGCTGGTCCGCGACATGGTCGGCTGGGCGAGGCAGTTGATGGGTGCCGGCGCGCCGCTCGTGCGCCAGCTGCCCGGCCGCGCCGGCTGGGAGCTCCGCTTCGTCGTCCAGGGCGGCCTGCGGATCCTCGAGCGCATCGACCGCCTCGGGGGGGCGACGATGACCACCCGGCCGACCCTGGGCGTCGCGGACGCACCGGCGATCGCGTGGCGGGCGCTGTCGATGGGGCGTCTGGCGATGCCGTCCGATGGCGTTCGTCGAGCCGCCTGACAACGTGGCGACGACGACACGGCGCGCAGCGACCCCGACGCCATGACCCCGGAGCAGTACGTCCAGGACAAGGCGGCGGCCAGCGGCTCGAGCTTCTACTACGCCTTCCTGTTCCTGCCGCCACCGCGCCGCGCCGCCATCACGGCGTTCTACGCGTTCTGCCGGGAGGTCGACGACGTCGCCGACGAAGTCACCGACACCGGCGTCGCCGCGGCCAAGCTGGCGTGGTGGCGTGCCGAGGTCGCCACCAGCTTCGGTGGCGCACCGACCCATCCGGTGATGCGGGCGCTGATGCCGCACACGGTCGCCTACGGCATCGAGGCGCGCCACCTGCTCGCGGTGATCGAAGGTTGCCAGATGGACCTCGACCAGTCCCGCTATCTCGACTTTCCGGGACTGGCGCGCTACTGCGACCTGGTGGCCGGCGTCGTCGGCGAGGTCGCGGCGAACATCTTCGGCCGGTCCGCGGCATCGACCCTGGCCTACGCCCACGGCCTGGGCCTGGCGATGCAGCTCACCAACATCATCCGCGACGTCGGCGACGATGCCCGCCGCGGCCGCATCTACCTCCCGCTCGACGAGCTGAAGCAGTTCGAGGTGAAGCCCGCCGAGCTGCTCGAGCGTCGCTACAGCGAACGCTTCACCGCGCTGATGACCTTCCAGGCCGCCCGTGCGCATCGCTGCTACGACGAGGCGATGGCTCAGCTGGCCGATGCGGATCGGGTGCCGCAGAAGCCCGGCCTGATGATGGCCAACATCTACCGCAGCCTCCTGCGCGAGATCGAGAGCGACGGCTTTCAGGTCCTGCACCAGCGCATGTCGCTGACACCCATCCGGAAGCTCTGGATCGCCATGCGCACCAACTGGCGCGGCCGCTAGGTGGCGGTGCGGCGTCAGGTCGCCGTCATCGGCGCGGGCTGGGCCGGGCTGGCCGCGGCGCTCGCATGCCAGTCGGGTGGCGCCGACGTGACGCTGTTCGAGATGGCGCCGATCGCCGGCGGACGGGCGCGGGACGCCGGCAGCCGCACCGAGCGACTCGACAACGGCCAGCACATCTGCATCGGCGCCTACGCCCAGACCTTGCGCCTGCTGGCGAACGTCGGCGTGGCCGAAGCCGATGCCTTCGTGCGCCTGCCGCTGTGCCTGGTCGACGCGAGCGGCCTCGGCCTTCGACTGCGCGCGGGCCCGCCGCGCTGGGCCTTCGCGCGCGGGGTGATGGGTCGCAAGGGCTGGAGCTGGCGCGAGCGATTCGCACTGCTCGCCCTGGCGGCGACGTGGGCACGCAACGGGTTCAGCTGCGCCCCGACCGCGACGGTCGCGGATCTCACGTTGGCGCTGACGCCACGCATCCGCGACGAATTCGTCGAGCCGCTGTGCGTCGCCGCCCTGAACACCCCCGCCCGGGATGCCAGCGGCTCGGTGTTCCTGCGCGTGCTCGGCGATGCGCTGGGCGCCGGCCCGGGCGCGTCCGATCTGCTGCTGCCACGGCAACCGCTCGGCGCGCTGC
>CAZZVH010000318.1:0-4664 GCA_964657365.1 uncultured Burkholderiaceae bacterium | reverse complement strand
CGGGATCGCCAGCGCGGCCTCGATCGCCTTCCGCACCGCCTCGTGGATCTCGCGCGAGTCGCGGAACCGGACCTCGACCTTGGCCGGATGCACGTTGACGTCGACCCGCGCGGGCGCGACGTCGATGAACAGCAGATACGCCGGATGGCGACCGCCATGCAGGACGTCTTCGTACGCGGCACGCACCGCGTGGGCGATGAGCTTGTCGCGGACGTGGCGACCGTTGACGTAGACGTACTGCAGATCGGTGCGGCCGCGGGCCGACTCGGGCGTGCCTGCGCGCCCCGTCACGCGCAGCCCGCCGAGATCGACGCCGACCTCCACGCTGCGCGAAGCGAAATCGTTGCCGAGCACGTTGTCGAGGCGGCCCGCGGCCGAGCCGGCCGCCCAGCGCGCGACCGGCTTGCCGTCGTGCCAGACCGCGAACGCGAGATCGGGCCGCACGATCGCCTGGCGCCGGACCGCCTCGACGCAATGCGCCAGCTCCGTCGCCTCGGTCTTCAGGAACTTGCGGCGCGCCGGCGTGTTGAAGAAGAGCTCCCGCACCTCGATGCCCGTGCCGATCGATCGCGGCGCCGGCAGCAGCTCGCCGCTGCGCCCGTCGAGCCGCGTGGCGTGCGCTGCGTCGCCGGTGCGGCTGACGATCGACAGCTCCGACACCGAGGCGATCGCGGCCAGCGCCTCGCCGCGAAAGCCGAGCGTGGCCACGCTTTCGAGGTCGGCGAGCGAGAGGATCTTGCTGGTCGCGTGCCGGCGCAGCGCCAGCGGCAGCTCGCCGGCTTCGATGCCGTGCCCGTCGTCGTCGACGGCGATGGCGCGGATGCCGCCGCCGAACAGGCGCACGACGATGCTGGTGGCGCCGGCATCGACCGCGTTGTCGATCAGTTCCCGGACCACCGAGGCCGGCCGTTCGACCACCTCGCCGGCGGCGATCTGGCTGATCAGCTCGCCGGGCAGCTCGCGGATCGGCCGACGCAGTCGGGGCAGGGTCGCGGCATGCATCGGCGCATTGTAGGAAGCAGCGCCCGCGGTTCCGTCAGACAGTGGGCATGACCCGGCCTGTTCGATCGATCGAAACGGGCCGCGGCATGTTAATTTCAGCGCGATGGACGACGTTGTCAGCGAGACCACCGCGGCGGAAGAGGCACCGGCCTTCCTGCAGGCGGTCGAAGATCTCGGCCGGACGCACTCGGTCGTCACGACGCAGCCGATCTTCAACACGCAGGGCGTGAAGCTGCTGGAGGGCGGCGTGCGTGTCGACCAGGGCCTCTACGACCGGCTCGTGTCGCACCGCCTGACCCGGCCGCTCGACGAGTGCGTCGCCGCCGTCCCGCCGCTCGGCGCGTCGGTCCTGCGCGAAGCCGCGAACGCGATGCTCGACCGCTGGCCCTTCTTCTCGCGCATGGCTCCCGCGGGATCGAAGCGCACCGCCCTGATCGAGGTGCTCGCGAGCGTGCCGCTGCCCAGGCCGGTCGCGCTGCACCTGGCGCTCGCGCGCGACACCCGCCCGGCGCTGTTCGAGCACAGCCTGGCGATGGCGATGCTCTGCACGTACCTGGCGCAACACTCCGACTGCTCGGCGCGCGAGACCAGGGACGCCGCCGCGGCCGGCCTCCTGCACGACATGGGCATGCTCCATATCGCCGCCGACCTGCTCGATGCCGACGAGCGCCTGAGCGGCGACAGCCTGCGTCCCGTCTACGTCCACCCGGTCACGTCGTCGATCCTGATCGGCCGCTTCGACGAGTACTCGAAGCACGTCGTGCGGGCCATCGTCGAGCACCACGAGCGCCTCGACGGCTCGGGCTATCCGCGCGGCCTGATCGGCGAGGCGATCAGCCCGCTCGGTCGCGTCCTCTCCATCGCCGAAGTGGTCACCGCGATGTTCGACGGCTCCAGGCCGATGCCCGAGAAGCGGGTGTCGCTGCTGCTGCGCATCGACCCGAGGCGCTACGACGCGGCGCTCGTCGCCCTCGTCCACGGACTGCTGCGCGGTGCGCCCGCCGACGATGCGTCGGCCGCCGGGCCTGCCGCCCGGTCGGTGGAGCGGCTGATCCGCCTCGCCGACGGGCTCGCCCGCTGGCGCGAGACCAGCGACGCGCTCTCCGACCAGCCGGACGGCGCCCACGCCGCATTGCTGGAGTCGGTCAGCGGGCAGAACGCCACCCTGCAGCGCATGCTGCACGAGGCGGGCGTGACACCGGAGCAGCTGCGCGCGCTCGGCGACGGCCTGGACGACGACGGACCGGTGCGGATCGAGCTGTGGGCCCTCGCGGAGGAGCTGCTCTGGCAGCTCAACGCCACCGCCAACCAGCTCAAGCGACGCTGGCAGTCGGCCGAGCCGGCGCTGCCGATGCCGGCGGAGCTGGTCGCGTGGCTGGAAGGCGTCGCCGCCCTCGACGCGGTCGCCGGCACCGCATGACGCCGGCCGGCACCGCGTCGCGATAATCGCGGCCATGCACTGGCTCGCGCTGATCACCGATTTCGTCCTCCATGTCGACGTCCACCTGTCGGCCTTCGTTCTCCAGTACGGCACCTGGGTCTACGCACTGCTGTTCGCCATCGTCTTCGTCGAGACCGGCCTGGTGGTGATGCCGTTCCTGCCCGGCGATTCGCTGCTGTTCGTCGCCGGCACGATGTGCGCCGCAGGCGTGATGAGCCTGCCGCTCACGCTCGGCCTGCTGTGGCTCGCTGCCGTGCTCGGCAACCAGAGCAACTATGCGATCGGCTGGCGCATCGGGCCCCGCGCGTTCCACTGGGAAAATTCCAGGTGGTTCAACCGGGCTGCCTTCGACCAGGCGCATGCGTTCTACGAGCGGCATGGTGGCGCGACCATCGTCGCCGCCCGCTTCATGCCGTTCCTGCGCACCTTCGCTCCGTTCGTGGCCGGCGTGGCGCAGATGAAGCACAGCCGCTTCACCCTGTTCGACGTGCTGGGCGGCGCGCTGTGGATCGGCAGCGTCACCACCGCGGGCTACCTGTTCGGCAACATCCCGTGGGTCGCCCACAACCTCGAGAAGATCATCTGGGCGGCGATCATCGTTCCGGGCGGGCTCGTGCTTCTGGCGGCGTGGCGTGCACGGAGGAAGCCGGCTCGCCACGCTGCGTGATCCGCTTCTCGGCCGCCGCCGTGGCGTGCGTGGGTCCACTCGCCGCCCTCGCGACTGCCGACGGATTCGTCTGCGCGACGGTGGCGGCCGCCGACGCCGGCTCCGCATCCGCCGAGCAGGCCGCCTGCTGGTAGACGGTGCGACCGCCGACCAGGCATTTGTACATCTGCAACTCGGCGCCGGCCTGGCCGACACCGAAGCACAGCGTCGACGCCGCGAGCGCCACCGCTGCAGCCCGTCGTGGGCTCACCGACGGCAGCTCATTGCGTCGAGCGGGCCGACGGCAGCGCGAGCTGGTCGCCGACGATCTCCGGCTTCATCAGCCTCCAGCGGCCCCGGGTGCTCATGTCGACCACCTGGGTGGTGATGTCGTCCACGTTCACGGTCGGATCGAGCAGCTTGACGCGGTGGACGCAGCGCGCGATCCACTCCGCCGTGTTGCGCACGTAGTCGATCTCCGCATCGTCGAGGCGGCAGACGAGCCGAAACGTCTTCTCGAACGGATCTTCGGCGGGGCTGGTCATGGCGCCGATTTTCGGCGTCGTGCAAGCATCGTGCACACGCCGGGCGACCGGCGGCCGACCTGACCGCGCAAAAGGTCACGGGCCGGAGAAAGCTACCTCACGACGTAGCCGCGCCCTTCCATGCAGGCGAAGGTCGCGCGCTGGAAGATGCTGGCGTCGTTCATCGCTCCCGACTGGGAGGTGGCCCAGCGGTTGCACTCCTGGCGATCGGATTCGGTCTTGGCCGCGGTCTGGCCGTTCTTCGGATAGAAGATCGGATCGGGTGCGCGCGACACCAGCGGCACGGCTTGGCCAGTGCCCCTGGCGATCGGCTGCGGCGGCACGTCGGCCATGCCGTCGTTCGCGTCGACCGCGTAGCCTGGAGCGACGACGTAGCCCGGCGCCGGGTAGTACCCGTCGTAGCCGTAGCCGTAGTTTCCGTAGCTGCCGTAATAGCCGATCGCACCGATCCCCAGCCCGAGGCCGAGTCCGCCCCAGAAGGGCCCCGGACCCCAGTAGCCGCCGCGGTAGTAGCCGCCATGCCAGCCGCGGCCGCCCCAGGAGCCGTGCCCGCCGCCCCCGTGGTACCCCGACCCGCCGCCATGGAACCCGGCCGGGCCGGACGGTCCGCGCGCCTGGGCGGCGAGCGGGAGCGAAGCCGCCAGCGCCATGGCTGCGGCAAGGGACGTGACTTTCAGGAATGTCTTCATGCGGATGCTCCCCGGGACGGCGACCACGACATCTTCAGCCACCCGAAGTCAACATTCTGCGCTTCGACGCGTTAGAGGTGTGTGAAGCGCCTCGGCCACCCGGCCTGCGGTCTGCACGCTCCCATCCCAACCGCTCGCCACCATTCCTGGAGAACAAGATGATCAAGACCACCATCGCCGCCCTGTCGCTGCTCGCCGCCGCCGTCGCCGTCGCCCTGCCTGCGCAGGCCGCCGATTCCGTCGGTGCAGCCGCCTCGTCGGCCGCCACCAAGACCGGCCACGCGGTCGGCGATGCCGGCCGTGCCACGGGCCACGCCGTCGGTGACGCCGGTCGCGCGACC
>CAZZVH010000317.1:0-4681 GCA_964657365.1 uncultured Burkholderiaceae bacterium | reverse complement strand
CTCGATCATCGACTTCATGAGCTCGAAGGCGTTCAGCACGCCGCCGAAGCCGGCCTCCGCATCGGCGACGATCGGCGCGAACCAGTCGATCTCGTCCTTGCCTTCCGACCACTGGATCTGGTCAGCGCGGGTGAAGGTGTTGTTGATGCGCCTGACCACCAGTGGCACGGAATTGGCCGGGTAGAGCGACTGGTCCGGGTACATCTCGCCGGCGACATTGGCATCGCCCGCCACTTGCCAGCCGGACAGGTAGATCGCCTTCAGGCCCGCCCTGACCTGCTGCATCGCCTGATTGCCGGTCAGCGCGCCGAGCGTGTTGACGAAGGGCTCGTCGCGCAGGAGCTGCCACAGCTTCTCGGCGCCGCGACGCGCCAGCGTGTGCTCGACCCGCACGGAGCCGCGAAGACGAACCACGTCGGCGGCAGAGTACGTTCGTCGAATGCCCGCCCAGCGGTCGTTGCTCGCCCACTCTTTCTCGAGCTCGGTCACCTGGTCTTGGCGGGATGGTGTGGTCACGTTGTTCTCCGGTCGGGTGCAGTTGAAATTGAGGTCCACGTTAAGCGATGGCACGCCGCGAGCCCGTCTTGGTGCTGCTGCGATGGAAAAACGTTTCCCCTTTCAATTCAGTGACTTGCCTGTGTAATTCCGCATCGAGAAACAGCATTTCCCGTCATGAGAAATGATGGTGCACTGCAGCACATCAGTATTTCATATCGTGGAATATGAATCGGACATGTGAAAGCGGTTCATGGACTGCGAGGCCACGACTTCTTCTAGACTCCGGAACCGACCGCTGGACCGAACACCATGCACAAAGACCCCAACCCCGCTGCCGCACCAACATCGCCCGTCGTTCCAGGCGGTGCACCGCTCGATCTCGACGCCTACTGGATGCCGTTCACGGCGAGCCGCCAGTTCAAGAGCGCACCGCGCATGCTCGCGAAGGCCAAGGGCATGCATTACTGGACGCCGGAAGGCCGCCAGGTGCTCGACGCGGCCGCCGGCCTCTGGTGTGTTAACGCCGGCCATGCACGGCCCAAGATCGTGCGCGCGATCGCCGAGCAGGCCGAGGAGATGGACTTCGCGCCCTCGTTCAACATGGCGCACCCGAAGGCCTTCGAACTCGCGACCAAGCTCGTCGCGCTCGCGCCGGCCGGCCTCGAGAAGGTCTTCTTCACCAACTCCGGCTCCGAGGCCGTCGAGACCGCGCTGAAGATGGCGATCGCCTACCACCGTGCCCGCGGCGAAGGCCAGCGCACCCGACTGATCGGCCGCGAGCGCGGCTATCACGGCGTCAACTTCGGCGGCATCTCGGTCGGCGGCATCGCCGGCAACCGCAAGAGCTTCGGCACCATGGTCGGCGGGGTCGACCACATGCGCCACACGCACGACCTGAAGAAGAACGCTTTCTCGCGCGGCGTGCCCGAGCACGGCGCCGAGCTGGCCGACGACCTCGAGCGCATCGTCGCCCTGCACGACGCATCGACCATCGCCGCGGTGATCGTCGAGCCGGTGGCCGGCTCCACCGGCGTGCTGCTGCCGCCGAAAGGCTACCTCGACCGGTTGCGGGCGATCTGCGACAAGCACGGCATCCTGCTGATCTTCGACGAGGTCATCACCGGCTTCGGCCGCCTCGGCACGCCGTTCGGCGCGCACTACTTCAATGTCACGCCCGACCTGATGACGGTCGCCAAGGGGATCACCAACGGCTGCGTGCCGATGGGTGCGGTGCTCGCCCGCCGCGCGATCCACGACGTCTTCATGCAGGGCCCGGAGCACCTCGTCGAGTTTCCGCACGGCTACACCTACTCGGCACACCCGCTGGCCTGCGCAGCCGCCCTCGGCACGCTCGAGACCTACGCCGACGAGAGCCTGCTGACCCGGGGCGCGACGCTGGCGCCGATGTTCGAGCACGCGGTGCACTCGCTCGACGAATCGCCGCACGTCATCGACGTCCGCAACATCGGCCTGGTCGGCGCGATCGAGCTGGAGTCGATCCCGGGCTCGCCGGGCAAGCGCGCCTTCGACGTGTTCCGCCAATGCTTCGAGCGTGGCGTCATGGTGCGCACCACCGGCGACATCATCGCCCTGTCGCCGCCGTTGATCGTCGAGGAAGCGCACATCGACCAGGCCATCAGCACCATCGCCGACATCCTGAAGACGGTCGCCTGACCGTCGCTGCCGCGGCCGGCGGCAGCGTTTTCCCGTCGCACGACGTCGGCGCGTGCCGAAGGTGTGGACAATCGCGGCTCGCCCGCCGCCCCGGTGCGGCCCGAACCCGCGCACTGCCGCCACCGCCCACCGCCCGATGAGCGCCGAAGCCTTCCTGCAGATCCGCCACGTCGTCAAGGACTTCGACGGGCAGCGCGCCGTCGACGACGTCTCGATCGACATCGCCAAGGGCGAGGTCTTCGCGCTGCTCGGCTCTTCCGGGTGCGGCAAGACGACGTTGCTGCGCATGCTCGCCGGCTTCGAGACGCCGACTTCCGGCTCGATCGTCCTCGCCGGCCGCGACCTGGCGGGCCTGCCGCCCTACGAGCGGCCGATGAACATGATGTTCCAGAGCTATGCGCTGTTTCCGCACCTGACGGTCGCCGACAACATCGCCTTCGGCCTGAAACGAGACGGCCTGCCGAAGGCCGAGATCGACGCGCGCGTCGAGGCGATGCTCAAGCTCGTGCAGCTGTCGGGCTACGCCAGGCGGAAGCCCCATCAGCTGTCCGGCGGCCAGCAGCAGCGCGTCGCGCTGGCGCGCAGCCTCGCGAAGAAGCCACAGCTCCTGCTGCTCGACGAGCCGCTCGGCGCGCTCGACCGCAAGCTGCGAGAAGAGACGCAGATGGAGCTCGGCAACATCATCCACGAGGTCGGCGTGACCTGCGTCATGGTCACGCACGACCAGGAAGAGGCGATGACGATGGCGTCGCGGATCGCCGTGATGAGCGCCGGGCGCTTCCTGCAGGTCGGCGCGCCGGCTGAGATCTACGAGACGCCGTCGAGCCGCTTCGTCGCCGACTTCATCGGCAACGTCAACCTGATGGACGGGACCGTGGTGGAGGACGAGGCGGGCCACGTGGTCGTCGATTGCGGCGATTGCCGACACTGGATCGGCCACGGCATCAACGGCTCGCCCGGCATGAAGGTCACGGTCGCCTTGCGTCCCGAAAAGATCCGCATCGGCCGCAACGCGCCGCCCGACGAGGAAGGCGCGCCGCCGGCGCCGTTCAATCGCGTCAGCGGCAAGATCAGGGACATGGCGTATTTCGGCAGCTTCACGGTCTACCACCTGCAACTCGCGAGCGGGCGGATCGTGAAGGTCAGCCAGAGCAATTCCGAGCGGCAGGCCGGCACGACGCTGACCTGGGACGACGAGGCCTGGGCGAGCTGGGCGCCGTTGTCGCCGGTCGTGCTGACGCAATGAACCAGGAGCGAAGGCGCGGCTTCGGCTGGCTGCGCGGCCGCAGCGCCGTCATCGGCATCCCGTACGCGTGGCTGCTCGTCTTCTTCCTTCTGCCGTTCCTGGTCGTCGCCAGGATCAGCGTGTCGGAGATGGAGACCACGACGGTGGGCGACATCCTCACGTGGAAGGACGGCGCGCTCGCCTTCCATCTGAAGTTCGGCAACTACCTGCCGCTGCTGAAGGACGACCTCTACTTCAGCACCTACGTGTCGAGCCTCGAATACGCCGCTGCGACGACCCTGCTCTGCCTCGCGATCGGCTACCCGTTCGCCTACTTCATGGCGCGCGCGCGGCGCGGCCTGCAGCCGGCCCTGCTAATGCTGGTCATGCTGCCGTTCTGGACCTCGTTCCTGCTGCGCGTCTACGCCTGGAAGGCGCTGCTCACCGAACACGGGCTGGTCGCCGACGCCATCGAGCGGCTCGGCTTCGACCGTGCACTGGCCGCCGCCGGACTGATCCCCGGCCCCGGCCAGCTCATGAACACGCCCTTCTCTCTCGTGCTCGGCATGACCTACACCTACCTGCCGTTCATGATCCTGCCGCTCTACTCGAACTTCTCGAAGATGGACATGCGCCTGCTGGAAGCCGCCTCCGATCTGGGCGCCACCGCCTGGACCGCGTTCTGGACGGTGACGGTGCCGTTGTCGCGGGCGGGCGTCGTCGCCGGCGCGATGCTGGTCTTCATCCCGTGCGTCGGCGAGTACGTGATTCCCGAGCTGCTCGGCGGCCCGCAGACACAGATGATCGGCCGCACCCTCTGGGACGAGTTCTTCAGCAACAACGACTGGCCGATGGCCTGCGCGGTGGCGGTCGCGATGATTCTCCTGGTTATCGTTCCGGTCGCCGTCTTCAGCCGCTACCAGAACGAGGCGAGCCAGCGGCGCAGCGCATGAGGAACGTGCCGGATCGATCCGCCTTGAACCGCGCCTTCGCGCGGACCTGGCTCGGCCTCGGCTACGCCTTCCTGTACCTGCCGATCGCGGCGCTGGTCCTCTACTCGTTCAACGACTCGCCGGTCGCCAACGTCTGGCGCGGCTTCACGTTCAAGTGGTATGCCGCGCTCGCCTCCGACCAGGAACTGCTCGCCGGTCTCGTCCTGTCGCTGAAGATCGCCTTCTCCACGGCCTGCGCCTCGGTCGTCCTCGGAACCCTCGCGGCATTCGCGATGACGCGCTACCGGCGCTTCTTCGGCAGCACCCTGTTCGCCGGCATGATCGCGGCGCC
>CAZZVH010000316.1:0-4723 GCA_964657365.1 uncultured Burkholderiaceae bacterium | reverse complement strand
CCTCGCCGACCAGGGCGTCGCGCGAGGCGAAATGCCGGTAGAAACCGCCATGCGTGAGGCCCGCCTCCTGCATCAGGTCGGCCACGCCGATGCCCTGCACGCCGAGCTCGCGAAAGCGGGCCGCGGCCACGCGCACGATGCGCTCGTGGCTCTCGTCCTTCTCTGCCTTCGAGTGGCCCATGCGGTGCATTCTGCGTCGTCGGTCGTGTCGCCGAGTCGTGGTGTCGATGCTTGACAGCCGGATCGATGTTCGTCATCATCGCCCCGTGGATGATGATCGTCATTCAGATTCCGACACGACGAAAGAGCGACATGCACCCCATTTCCAACACGGCACGCGCAGCAGCCGCCGCGCTCTGCCTCGCCGTCGTCGCCTGTGCCGGCCCGGCTCCGATGGAACGACCCGCGCTGCCCGACCACAGGCAGCAGGTCGTCGATCTCCTCAAGAGCTTCGAGGCCGGCGGCGCCGCACCGCTCACGTCGATCGACCCGACCACCTACATCCAGCACAACCTCGGCGTGCCCGACGGCCTCGCCGGATTGAGGTCGCTGCTGGCGTCGCGGCCGGCCGGCTCGACCAGGGTCCGGACCGTCCGCGTCTTCCAGGACGGCGACATCGTCTTCGCCCAGACCGAGTACGACTTCTCGGGCAACGTGCGCATCGGCTTCGACGTGTTCCGGTTCGCGAACGACCGCATCGTCGAGCACTGGGACAACCTGCAGGCCCGGGCCGCCGCGCCCAGCCCCGGCGGCCACACCATGACCGACGGTCCGACGACCGCGACCGATCTCGACAAGACCGCCGCCAACAAGGCGCTCATGCAGCGCTACATGGACGACCTCCTGGCCGGCCGTCGTGAGACCTTCACGAGCTACTTCGACGGCAACGCCTACCTCCAGCACAGCCCGCTGGTCGCCGACAACCTGACCGGCCTGTTCGCCGGCCTCAGGGCACTGGCCAAACAAGGGCTCGCCGTCAAATACACGCAGGTGCACCGCATCCTCGGCGAAGGCGACATGGTGCTGGTGATGGCGGAAGGCACGTTCGGCGACAAGCCGTCGGCGTTCTACGACCTGTACCGCATCCGGGACGGCAAGATCGCCGAGCACTGGGACACGATCGCGCCGATCCCGTCGCGTGCGGAGTGGAAAAACGCCAACGGGAAGTTCTGATCGGCCATGGTCCGCCGATGCCGACCATCGTGAGGGCCGCAGCGTCGCTGGCGATCGCCTGGGCGCTCGCCGCGGTCCAGGGCTGCGCCTCGCTGCCGCCGCCGGCCGTGCGGCCGATGGCCGCTGCGATCCCGGCCAGCGCCGGCACCGCGCTGGGCCGTGCCGCCACCATGAGTGTTCCGGCGAGCGCGCCGTCGGCGTTCCGGCCGTTGCCGCTCAGCGCCTACGCGATGGACGCGCGGCTGACGCTGGCGCGCCGCGCCGAGGCCTCGCTCGACCTGCAGTACTACCTGCTGCAGGACGACGTCACCGGCCACGCGCTGCTGCGCGCCGTTCGCGACGCCGCGCTGCGCGGCGTCCACGTCCGCCTGCTGGTCGACGACCTCTACACCGACCAGAGCGACCGGATGCTCCTGTGCCTGGCGGCCTTTCCGAACGTCGAGGTGCGCCTCTTCAATCCGTTTCCCTCGGGCCGCTCGCAGTTCCTGACGCGCTGGGCGTTCGCCCTGAACGATTTCTCGCGCATCAACCACCGCATGCACAACAAGATGTTCATCGCCGACGGCGCCTTCGCCATCGCCGGCGGCCGCAACATCGCCGACGAATACTTCTTCAGCAGCAAGGGCGGCAACTTCGTCGACTTCGATCTGTTGGTCGCCGGAGACGCGCTGCCGCAAATGCAGGCGGTCTTCGACACCTACTGGAACAGCCCGCGCGTCTACCCGCTGCATGCCATCGAGTCGACCACCGATCCGGACACGACACTGCGCGACGAGTTCGAGCGCATCACCGCCGATGCCGTCGCGGCCTATCCGGCGCCAGCCGCCGACGCGCCCGACATCCTCGGCTACCTGCCGCTCAGCGCCGACATCGCCCACCCGCCGCTCAAGCTCCTGACCGGCAGCATCGACGTCTTCGCCGACGATCCGGAGAAGGTCAGCGGCCGGGCCGAGCTCGGCGTCGACGAGACCACGGTGACCGCGCGGGTCGGCCACGCGATGGCGGCCGCGGCCTCGGAGGTCGTCGTCGGCTCGCCCTACTTCATCCCCGGCCAGCGCGGCCTCGACGGCATGAAGGCGGCGCAGCGGCACGGCGTGCACGTCGAGGTGATCACCAACTCGATGGCCTCGAACGACGAGCCCTTCGCCAGCGCCGCCTACGGCCGCTACCGGGTCGAGATGCTGAAGGACGGCGTCGATCTCTACGAGGTCGACACGACGCAGCTGCGCAACGATCCGCTGATCAGCGCGCAGCTGCGCGGCTCGATCGGCCGCTCGCATTCGAAGCTGATCATCATCGACAGGCGGATCACCTTCGTCGGCTCGATGAACATGGACTTCCGCTCGTCGCGCGAGAACACGGAGCTCGGCCTGCTGGTCGATTCGCCGGCGCTCGCGCACATGGTGCTGGCGCTGGCCGAACGCGTGCGCTCGGTCGGCAGCTACCGGTTGCGCCTGGCCCAGCCCGGCGACAGGCTGCAGTGGATCGCCACCGTCGACGGCATCGAGAAGGTCTACGACAGCGATCCGGAAGTCGACCTGGCAACGCGTCTGAAGGTCTGGCTGCTGTTCCCGTTCGTGAGCGAAGGCCTGCTCTAGCCGCCCCTGCCTGGGCGCCGTGGCGCACGCACGACGACGCGCCGGCTCAGTGCAGGTAGCTGGCGGCGAGCCCGACCATTCCGGACGAGACCACGACCGGGATCACGCCCGTCCCGAACCGGAACAACGCCACCGCGGCGCCGATGCCGATCGCCACCGACAGGACTTCGACACCACCGGACCATCCGCCCGGCCAGCCGACGTGGAAGGCGAAGAACACGGCGAGATCGACGATGACGCCGACGACGGCCGCCGTGATGCCGGCCAGCGGCGCGGTGAACGCCAGGTTGCCGTGCGTGGATTCGATGAACGGGCCGCCCAGCAGGATGAACATGAACGACGGCAGGAAAGTGAAGAACGTGACCACGGTCGCGGCGATGGCGCCGGACAGCAGCAACGAGCCGACGCCCGGCACACCATGGGTCCAGCCGCCGACGAAACCGACGAACGCCACCACCATGATGAGCGGGCCGGGTGTCGTCTCGCCGAGCGCCAGGCCATCGATCATCTGCGGCGCGCTCAGCCAGCCGTAGTGGTCGACGGCGCCCTGGAAGACGTACGGAAGCACGGCGTAGGCGCCGCCGAAGGTGAGCAGCGCGGCCTTGGTGAAGAACCACGCCATCCGTGTCAGCGTGGCGTCGGGTCCGAACGCAGCCGCGAGGCCGACGATCGCGACGAGCCACAGGCCGACGCAGACGACGAGCACGGCGGCGAATCGCTTCCACGTGAACGTCGCATGGTCGGGCGTCGGCGTGTCGTCGTCGATGACGGCGGGTTCGTCGCCCGTTGACGAGCGGTCGTGGCCGTCGCCGAGAGCGAAACTGGCCGGCGACATCCGGCCGCCGAGATAGCCGGCGACCCCGGCCACCAGCACGATCAGCGGGAAGGGCGCCTTCAAGGCGAAAATGGCGACGAACGAGGCGGCGGCGATGCTCCAGAGCCATGCGCTCCGCAAGGCCCGCTTGCCGATGCGCCACGCAGCGAAGACGACGATCGCGGTCACCGCGGGCTTGACGCCGTGAAAGATGCCGACGATCGCCGGCACCGTGCCGAACGCCATGTAGATCCACGACAGGCCCACCAGGATGACGAGCGAGGGCAGCACGAACAGGCTGCCGGCAACGATGCCGCCCCGGGTGCGATGCATGAGCCAGCCGATGTAGGTGGCGAGCTGCTGCGCCTCCGGACCCGGCAGGACCATGCAGAAGTTGAGCGCGTGCAGGAAGCGCTTCTCGGAGATCCAGCGCCGTCGCACGACGAGCTCGTCGTGCATGAGCGCGATCTGCCCCGCCGGGCCGCCGAAGCTGATGAAGCCGAGCTTCAGCCAGTAGCCCACGGCCTGCCCGAAGGTCGGCGGCGTCGGGGCGGTGCTCACCGGCGAGATGAAGTGCCCCGTTGCGCCGGCGCTCAGTAGTTCGCCGCCGCCCGCACGGCGCTGGCCGGCTTGTCGAGATCGGCCAGCAGCTCCGGCCCGACGACGGCCAGCGGCACGCTGCCGTACGAGAGCAATCGGTCGTGGAAATCGTGCAGCGAGCCGCGCTCCTTCATGCGGCCCATGTACTCGGCCAGCAGCGTCTCGATCTGGTAGCGGCCGACCGTGTAGGCGATGACGTAGCCGGGCCCGAGCGCGATGCCGTTGATGGCCGCCTGCGAGGCTTCATGCGTGAAGCCGGACTGCGCCTCGAAGAAATCGACCGCCTGCGCGACCGTCCATTCGCCCGAGGCCAGCTTGGGATCGACGATCGCGCGGGCCCCGCGGACGCGCTCCCAGCGCGCCGTGAAGAGCCGCGCGTCGAGGTCGTCGCCGTAGAGGCCGAGGCGGACGAACATCTCTTCGCCGTAGAAGGCCCAGCCCTCGGCGAACACGCCCGAGTTCTGGATCCGGCGCACGAGATCCGGGTGGCGCTTGGCGATCGAGAGCTGCAGGAAGTGGCCGGGCATCGCCTCGTGGG
>CAZZVH010000315.1:0-4738 GCA_964657365.1 uncultured Burkholderiaceae bacterium | reverse complement strand
CGTGCTCGCGCTGGGCGATGGCGCGCTCGTCGAGCAGGCGCTGGGCGCGCACGAATTCGCTCTGCGCATAGGAGTAGCGCGCCTCGGCGGCGACGACCTGTGCCGCGGCACGCTCGACATCGGACGCGTACGGCGCCGGATCGATGGTGAGGAGCAGATCGCCCTTCGTCACCAGCGCGCCTTCGCGGAAGTGCACCGACTGCACCGTGCCGGCGACGCGCGACCGGATGTCGACGCGCTCCACAGCCTCGAGGCGGCCGGAGAACTCGTCGAACGTGGCGACGTCGGTCGGCACGACCGTGGCCACCGAGACAGGCATCGCCTGCGGTGCGGCCGGCGGCTGGGCGCTGCTGGTCTTCATGCTGAAGACTGCCGTGGCGATCGCCGTGAAGGCGGTGAACGCGGTGCCGGCCAGCCAGAGGCGGCGTTGCGTCTTCGGGGTCTGGCGTGGGGTCTTGGTGGTCATGTCAAAGTCCTTGTCAAAGCTCGTTCGCGGACCCGTCGGCAACAGCGCGGCTTCACCTGCGGGCACGGGGCCCTGCAGGCGAAACACTCGTTGGAAGGGGGACGCTTTATTTCGTAGTGAACGCTACGACATATGGCAGAATGTAGCCAACCCGCAAGAGGCCGTCAAGGCTTTTATTAGCGATCACTATGAAAAAAACGATGGAGACAACGGCGGCCTGCGCCGCACCGCCCAAGGCACGCGGCCGGCCGCTCTCGTTCGACCGCGAAGCGGCGCTCGGGAAAGCCATGCACGTGTTCTGGGAACACGGCTACGAGGCCGCGTCGATCGCCGATCTCACGGCCGCGATGGGCATCACTCCGCCGAGCCTCTACACCGCGTTCGGCGACAAGGAGCACCTGTTCCTCGAAGCCATCGAGGCCTACGGCAAGGGGCCGGGCGGCTTCGGCGCGCGCGCCCTGGCCGAGGAGCCGACGGCGCGCGGCGCGGTCCAGCGCCTGCTCGAGGAAGCGGCCGACGAGCTCACCCAGGATTGCCACCCGCTGGGCTGCATGATGGTGATGGCGGCCACCAATTGCTCGGTCGCCGCCGGCCACATCCAGGCGGCGCTGGTCAAGCGGCGCGCCCTCGGCGTCGAGAGCATGCAGGCCCGCATCCAGCGTGGCGTCGACGACGGCGAGCTGGCCGAGGACACCGATGCCGGCGCCCTCGCCAGCTTCTACGCGACCGTCTACCAGGGCATGTCGATGCAGGCGAAGGACGGTGTCTCGCGCGCGAGCCTGCTCGGCAGCGTGGCCATGGCGATGCGCTCGTGGCCCGACGCGCCGCCGCGGCGTTCAGTGCGGCTCAGCGCGGGAACGTCGCCTCGGCCATCCAGCCTTCGACAGCGTCGCGCTCGGCCAGCGTGAACGAGCTGCCAGACGCGCCCGATTTCCGCTGAGGCGCGGCTGTCAATGCGACCCTGGGCATGCCACGTCAGCGTTCCACGTCAGTGTCGACCGGAGCGTCGCTGTCGGCGCGCGGCACGCCGTTGACCGGGCCCCCCAAGCCGCCGTAGGCGTTGCTGCCCCAGGCGAAGATGGCGCCCGTCGAGGCCACGGCCAGGCCCGTCACCTCGCCGCCCGTGATCTGGCGTGTGAAGCCCAGGGTCGTGAAGGCTGCCGGAACATCGACCGTGGCCGCCGTCGAGCCGACCCCGACCCGACCTGCCGTGTTGTCGCCCCAGCCGTAGGCCTGGCCCGTCGACTTCACGGCGAATGCGTTGTAGTTGCCTGCGGCGATCGCCGACACCAGCGAGAGCGAGGTGATCTGCGTCGGCGTGCCCGGGTCGCCGGTGCGTCCCAGCATGAAGGCCTGCCCCCACGACCAGACCGTGCCGTCGCTTCGCAGCGCGAACGAGGCGTAGCTGCTGGCGGCGATGCCGACGACGTCGCTCAGGCCGGGCACCATGACCGGTGCGACCTGGATCGCGCCCGCCGTCGACACGCCGAGCTGCCCCGAGCCGTTGCCGCCCCAGGCCCACACGGTGCCGTCGCTTCGCAAGGCCAGCGAGTGCGTGTCGCCCGCCGCGACCTGCCGCACGTTGGCGATGCCGGCGATCTTGCGGACCCCGTCGTTCCCGAGCATCGGCCCGAGGCCGCCGGGCGCTTCGGGGCCGAAGCCGTAGACGTCGCCGTTAACGTCGAGGGCCAGCGTGTGCTGGTAGCGCGTGGCGATGGCGCGGATGTTGGCCAGGCCCGTCACCTTCTGCGGCAGCGCGTTGTCGAGCGAGGTCGAGCCGATCGCGGTGCCAACGTTGCCGCCCCAGCCCCAGGCATAGACATCGCCGTTGCCGACGAGTGCCGCCGCGTACCAGGCACCGCTGACCACCGAGCGAACGTCGGCGAGGGCGACCGGTTGGGGTGAGCCGTCGGCAGCCGACGCCCGGCCGAGCACGCCGCCATTGTTCGTGCCCCACGAGGTCAGCGTCCTGTCGTAGTGCACGACGAAGGTGGCGCTGCCGCCGGCGCCGATGACGCTGTCGGCCTGCCAGGGGGCAGTGGAAGCGATGGGGTCGACAGGGTCGACCGCCGGCAGGCTCGACGAGACCGTGAGCGTCGCAGCGTCGCTGACCACCGCCAACTGGCTGCCGTGCGAGGAGTCGTAGCCCAACAAGACGGCACGAAAGCGCGCCCCGTTGTCGTCGAGCCTTGCGTTCACCAATTCGTACCGAGGTTTCTGCGCGCCCGCGATGCTCACCCAGGTCGCGCCGGCATCGTCGCTGCGTTCCCATTGGTAGTTGGTCGAGCTGTTGGTGTCGGAAGCGGCGGTGACATAGAAAATGGCGGTCTGCCCGACCGCGACGGTCTGGTCGGACGGTGCCTCGACGACTGCGAATGGCAGCCCAAGCGCGGCTCTGAGCGACGGAAGGTCGAGGGTGAAACGGATGGGCGAGGAACTCAAATTGAAGCCGAGACTTGCACGACAAGTGGCCACGGCGGCAAACACGACGTTGTCGATACCGGTGGGGACGTATGTGTAGAACGCCGTCAGGTCCGCAACCAGCGTCGTACCGACCGCGCGGGTGCGTCGAACGACGAAGTCGTCGTCGCTGCCCGTATAAGCCAGCGTCATGACCGGCGACAGGGTCTTGACGGCTGTGGGTTCTCGAAAGATCCCGATCTGGTCGATGTTGTTCGACAGCACGACGCCGAGTTTCGATCGCGAACTGAGGCAGACCGCGGGCGCGGTCAGCTCCACCTCGATCTGCACCGGTGCGAATCGCTGCACGACGGCCACGAGGTCGGAGGCCGATCCTGCAGGCGGCGAGGCCAGCACGGCGCTGGCTGCCGACGAGATCGAGGGCGCGGCCACCTTCAAGCTGAGCGCCGGCGTGGTCGCGCACGTCGTCACCGCATACGAGCCGCAACTCGCTACCGCGAAGTACGAGAAGTCGGCCACCAGCGCATGCAGCATGCCGCCGTCGACACGCACGTCGGTGATGGCGGCCCACTCGCCTCCGGGCTCGGCCTTGAGCAGGATCGGTCGCTCGCCGGCGGCGATGCTCGCCGCATCGAACGGAATGGCCACGTCGACGGCCTTGTCGAAGGCCTGACCGTGCGGCGTGATCTCGTAGATCGCGCTCGCGGCTGCCGCGCTCGCCGGCAGGGCCGGTGCCCCGGCGCCGGCCTGCGCGACGACGATGGTGACCGGCGCCGAGGCCGCGCCGGCCGGCACCGCGACGGCCGCGCCATTCGGCCCGGAGATGGTCACGGTCGCCGTCTGGCCGGGGCCGACAGGGCTCGATGCCGCCGATGCCGGGGGCGGGACCGGCACGACGGCCACCGGTGGCACGGCGCTGTCGCTCCCGCCTCCGCCGCACGCGCTCAAGGCGAGCATGGCCGCCAACACCGTCGCACCCATCGGGGCGCAGGCCCACCGCATCGATTCGCTTGTCATGGAGTTCTCCTTCTCGTCCGGACAGACGGGATCGGCGAACGAAACCGGACAAGCGTCCGGCGAGGGGGCCGCTCAGCGCGGGAAGGTCGCCTCGCTCATCCAGCCATCGACCGCGTCGCGCTCGGCGAGCGTGAGGTGCAGGCCCAGCTTGCTGCGGCGCCAGAGCGCGTCGTCGCCGGTGCGCGCCCACTCGACGCGGCGCAGATAGGCGAGCTCCGCTTCGTACAGGCCGGTGACGACTTCCTCGCCCAGGTCGCCGTCGAGGATGGAGACGGCGCGGGTGCCGTAGGCGCGGGCCATGCGCCGCAGCATCGCCGCCGGCAGTGACGGAAAGCGCGTCACGAGCTGCGCCACGAACTGCTCGAACAGCGCGACGACGTCGTTGCCGGCCGGCGCGCCGCCACCGAGGAAGGCGCGCAGGTCGCCGCCGGGAAGGGCCGCATCGGCGGTCCACGCCTTGCCGAGCGAGAGATGGGGCGCGAGGCGATCGGCGGCTTCCTCGGCGAGCTTCCTGAAGGTCGTGATCTTGCCGCCCCAGACCGAGAGCAGTGGCGCTTTCGGCGAGCCGACGTGTCCGGCCGGGCCGTTGGCTTCCGTCGCACCGAGATCCAGCTCGAGCCGGTAGTCGCGCGTCACCGCCGCGGGGTTGCCGGACTCATCGTCGAGCAGCGGGCGCACGCCGCTGTAGGTCCAGACGACGTCGGTTGGCAGCACCGGCTTCGCGAAGTAGCGGCTGGCCTGGTCGCACAGATACGCGATCTCCTCGGCGTCCGCCTTCGCTTCGCCGATCGGCCCGTGGTGCTCGACGTCGGTCGTGCCGATCAGCGTGAAGTC
>CAZZVH010000314.1:1244-4740 GCA_964657365.1 uncultured Burkholderiaceae bacterium | reverse complement strand
CCGTTCTTCGGCGCCTGCAGCACCTTGGCGATGACCTTCTTCTTCATGCCGCGCAGGCTGGCCGTCTGCGCCTTGCTGCGACCTTCCGCGAGCGCTTCGGCGAAGTTGGCGAAGAGAACCGTGAACCAGAGCCAGACGGCGACGGCGATGATGAAGCCCGCGGGCGCCTCGCCGTGGCCGCCGAGCGCCTGCGCGCCGAGCACGGTCGTCAGGATGCTGCCGACGTAGACGACGAACATCACCGGGTTGCGCCATTGCACCCGCGGGTCGAGCTTGACGAAGGCGTCGCGGACGGCCGGCCCGAGCAGCGCCGGGTCGAAGAGCGAGAACGAGGTACGTGAGGTGGCCATGGGATTCACTTGCCGGAGAAGAGCATGAAGTGCTCGGCGACGGGCCCGAGCGCGAGCGCGGGAACGTAGTTGAGCAGGCCGACCAGCACGACCGTGCCGATCAGCAGCAGCACGAACAGCGGCCCGTGCGTCGGCAGCGTTCCTGCCGTCACGGGCAGGCGCTTCTTCGCGGCGAGAGAGCCGGCGACGGCGAGCACGGGCACGATCACGCCGAAGCGGCCGAACCACATCGCGACCGCCAGCAGCGCGTTGTAGAACGGCGTGTTAGCGGACAGCCCGGCGAAGGCGCTGCCGTTGTTGTTGGCCGCCGAGCTGAACGCGTAGAGGATTTCCGAGAAGCCGTGCGCGCCCGGGTTCGCGATGCCCGCCCTGCCCGCCTCGGCGCCGACGCCCAGCGCCGTGCCGGCCAGCACCAGGATCGGCGTCACGAGGATGGCGATCGACACCATCTTCATGTCGTAGCTCTCGATCTTCTTGCCGAGGTACTCCGGCGTGCGGCCGATCATCAGGCCGGCGATGAAGACGGTGAGGATGGCGAACACCAGCATGCCGTAGAGCCCCGAGCCGACGCCGCCGAAGACGACCTCGCCGAGCTGGATCAGGACCAGCGGCACCGCGCCGCCGAGCGGCATGAAGGAGTCGTGCATCGCGTTCACGGCGCCGCACGAGGCGGCCGTGGTGATCGCGGCGAACAGGGTGGACGCGGCGATGCCGAACCGCGTCTCCTTGCCTTCCATGTTGCCGCCGGCCTGCAGCGCGCTCTGGGCCTGGTCGACGCCGAGCGAGGTCAGCAGCGGATTGCCGGCCTGCTCGACCGGCGCCACGATCACCGCCATGACGATGAACATCACGCTCATCGCCGCGAGCAGCGCCCAGCCCTGCCGGATGTCGCCGACCATGAAGCCGAAGGCGAAGACGAGCGCCGCCGGGATCAGGAAGATCGACAGCATCTGCAGGAAGTTCGAGAGCGGCGTCGGGTTCTCGTACGGATGCGCCGAGTTGGCGTTGAAGAAGCCGCCGCCGTTGGTGCCCAGCATCTTGATCGCCTCCTGCGACGCGACCGGGCCCATCGCGATCGACTGCGTCGCGGCCTTCATGTCCTCCATCACGGGGGCGCCCTTGGCGTCCTTGAGCGGCTGGCCGTCGGCGCCGTTCTTCGGCTGCTGATAGGCGTTGACCTCGAGCGTCGTGGCATCCTTGTAGGCGTCGAAGTTCTGGATCACGCCCTGGCCGACCAGGAACACGGCGAAGACGACCGACAGCGGCAGCAGCACGTAGAGCGTCGAGCGGGTCAGGTCGACCCAGAAGTTGCCGATCGAGCCCGTCGAGCGCGCCGCGAAGCCGCGGATCAGCGCCCAGACCACCGCGATGCCGGTGGCGGCCGAGAAGAAGTTCTGCACCGTCAGCGCGAGCATCTGGGTGAGGTAGCTCATCGTCGACTCGCCCGAGTAGCCCTGCCAGTTCGTGTTGGTCACGAAGCTCACTGCCGTGTCGAACGAGGAATCGGCGCTCACGGCGGCGAAGCCCTGCGGGTTCAGCGGCAGCACCGCCTGGACGCGCTGCAGGGCGTACACGACGACGACGCCGAGCACGTTGAAAGCCACCACGGCCAGCGCATAGCGCTTCCACGACGTGCTCTCCGCGGCGTCGACGCCGGCCAGCCGGTACACGGCGTTCTCCAGCTTGACGAAGGGCGTCATCCAGCGCGGCAGGCGCCCGTCGGCGACCGCCGCCAGCCATTTGCCGAGCGGCCAGGCCAGCAGCGCCAGGAGGACGAAGAAGACCGCGAGCTGGATCAGGTACTGCGGCGACGGCATCACAGGTTCTCCGCGTTGAACAGGGCGACGACGAGATAGACGAACAGCGCCACCGCGACGATCCCGCAGACGAGATAGAGCCCGCTCACTGGCGTGCTCCCAGCGCGTTGCAGCCGACGACCAGGCCGTAGAGGGCCGCCGCGAAGATGGCGATGAGGATGAGTGCCTGGAAGTCGTTCATGGTGTCCGTGCCTTGATTGGCGTTCCCGCAAGAATAGGAATCGGCGCCTCAAGTCGGGGACAAGAGGCCGGCTGCGGACGTCAAGAAGGTGTCAAGACGGGCGCTCCAGCGAAACGACTCTGGCCGTATGTGGGGGACGCTCGGGCACGCAAGCTGCCGGGCACCGTCGTTCCCTTCATTCCACGACACGAGGACAACCGACATGGCGACGTACGGCAAGAAGGCTTCCGAGAAGGTCGAAAAGGTCATGGACGAGATGAAGCACGGCACCCTGAAGAGCGGCGGCTCGGGCAAGAAGGTCACGAGCCGCAAGCAGGCGATCGCGATCGGTCTCTCGGAAGCGCGCGCTGCCGGAGGCAAGGTGCCGGCGAAGAAGACGGCGGCGAAGAAGGCCGCGACATAGACGCGTCGAGACCGGCCCCGTCGCGACGATCTAGACTGTCCGCATGCCGTCGCGACTCCGCCGCTTGCTCATCCTGGCGCTGGCCGCGACGCTGTCGCTGCAGGGCTTTGCGGCGTCGGCGATGCAGTGCCGGGTCGGCGGTCCGGCATCCGGGCACGACCGGGCCATGACGACTGCCATCGACATGGGCATGCGCATGGGCATGGCTGCCGGTGCGGAGCTGTCGTCCACGCCGCATCGTTCCCACGACGCCATAGCCGGCGCGGGTTCCTGCGCGGCGTGCGGTGCGTGCTGCATCGCTTCGGCGCCTCCGCCGATGCTGCCCGAGCCGGTCGTCGGCGAGGCCACGGCCGCGTTCGCCGTCTCGGTCGTGCGACCGTGGCCGCCGTTCCTCACCGAAGGCCAGGACAGGCCGCCCAAGGCGTTCCTCGCTTGACCATCGGCGCGGGCCTGCGGCTCGCGGAACATCGACGTGGCCACGGCCACTGCAGATCGAGGATCGACCATGCGTTCTTTCACCACGGCACGCCGCACGGGCGTGCTTGCCACCTGTTCCCGTTCGACGGCGCATCGCCGCATCACGACCCTGGCCGCGCGACCGGGATCGACAGCGATCGGCATCGCGATCGGCATTGCGCTGACCGTCGCCGCCGCGTCCGACGTCGCAGCGCAGACCACGCCCGCCCCTGCCGGCTCGGCGGCCTCGACGCCGGCCGCATCGCCCTACCGACACGACATGGACATG
>CAZZVH010000314.1:0-1234 GCA_964657365.1 uncultured Burkholderiaceae bacterium | reverse complement strand
GCAGGGCCATCATGTCGCCGAACTCGACTTCGACATGGGCGACAAGCCGATGGATGCCATGGCGTCCCACGCGATGGGCAGCGCGCTCGGCGGCTACGCGATGTCGCGCGACGGCTCCGGCACGAGCTGGCAGCCCGAGGCGACGCCGATGGAGATGCTGCACACCGTGCGCGGCGACTGGTCGCTGATGCTGCACGGCTACGCCAACGCGATCGAAGACCGCCAGAGCGGCCCGCGCGGCGACACGAAGGCCTTCAGCGAGAGCATGCTGATGCTGATGGCCGACCGGCCGCTGGGCCCGGGCACGCTCGGCCTGCGCAGCATGCTCTCGCTCGACCCGCTGATGGGCAGCGACGGCTATCCGCTGCTCTACCAGACGGGCGAGACGGCCGACGGCAAGACGGCGCTCGTCGATCGCCAGCATCCGCACGACGCATTGATGGAGCTCGCCGGCAGCTACAGCCTGCCACTGGGTGACGATCGCGCCGCCTTCGTCTACGCCGGGCTGCCTGGCGAGCCCGCACTTGGGCCGACCACCTTCATGCACCGCTTCTCGGGCATGCGCAATCCGGAAGCGCCGATCACGCACCACTGGTTCGATTCGACACACATCACCTTCGGCGTCGTCACGGCGGGCGCCATCCAGGGGCCGTGGAAGCTCGAGGGCTCGTGGTTCAACGGCCGCGAGCCCGACGAGCACCGCTGGAACATCGAGACGCGTGCCTTCGATTCCTGGTCGACGCGCCTGTCGTGGAATCCGACGACGGCCTGGTCGCTGCAGACCTCGTACGGCTATCTGAAGAGCCCCGAGCAGCTCGAGCCGACGACCAGCGTGCGCCGCTTCACCACGTCGGCCAGCTATCAGGCGGAGCTGGCCGGCCATCCCTGGGCGACGACGCTGGCCTGGTCGCGCAACGACAAGCGCGGCCCCGACGGGCGCCGGCTGTTGCCGGCCACGTTGCTGGAGTCGACATACATCGTCGGCCGCCACACCTTCTTCGGCCGCTGGGAGCGGGCGACGAAGGACGAGCTCTTCCTGCCCGGCCAGGCACTGGCGGGACAGGACTTCCGGGTGCGCAAGCTCTCGCTCGGGTACATCGTCGACATCGCCAGCTCCGGGCCGCTGCGCTGGGGCATCGGCGGCGTGGTCGGGCTGCTCGACGGTCCGTCCGCGCTCACCCCGAGCTACGGCCGCTCGCCGGTGTCGACGATGCTCTTCCTGCAGGCCCGCATC
>CAZZVH010000313.1:0-4770 GCA_964657365.1 uncultured Burkholderiaceae bacterium | reverse complement strand
ATCGCGCAGCCGCGGTCGATCACCGTGCGCGTGAGCCGGGCGCCGCGTCCCACCTGCACGCCGGGCAGCAGCACCGACCAGTCGACGACGGAATAGGAGTGCACGCGCACGCTCGAGAACAGCACCGAGTGGCGCACGCTGCCCGAGACGATGCAGCCGCCGGAGACCACCGATTCGATGGCGACGCCGCGCCGGTCGGGCTGGTCGTGCACGAACTTGGCCGGCGGCAGCTGTGCCTGGTAGGTCCAGATCGGCCAGCGCTTGTCGTAGACGTTGAGCTGCGGGTCGGTCGCGGTGAGATCGATGTTGGCGTCCCAGTAGGCGTCGATGGTGCCGACGTCGCGCCAGTACGGCTCCTCGCCAGGGCGCGTGCCGACGGCGCTCAGGGCGAACGGATGGGCGGCGGCTTCGCCCCGGCGAACCGCGCGCGGCACGATGTCCCTGCCGAAGTCGTGATTGGAATCGGGGTCGGCCATGTCGCGCTCGAGTTCCCGGTACAGGTACTCGGCGTCGAAGATGTAGATCCCCATGCTGGCGAGCGCCCGGTCGGGGTCGTCCTTCATGGCGGGCGGGTCGGCCGGCTTCTCGACGAACTCGACGATCAGGCCGTTCTCGTCGACCGCCATCACGCCGAAGGCGCTCGCTTCCGCGCGCGGAACCGCGATGCAGCCGACGGTGCACGGCCGGCCCTTGGTCACGTGGTCGGCCAGCATCAGGGCGTAGTTCATCTTGTAGATGTGGTCGCCCGCGAGCACGACGATGTAGTCGGCGCCGTAGTTGGCGAGAATGTCGCGGTTCTGCCAGACGGCGTCGGCGGTGCCGCGATACCAGTTCTCGTCGTCGCTGCGTTGCTGTGCCGGCAGCAGGTCGACGAATTCGTTCATCTCGGTTTTCAGGAACGCCCAGCCGCGCTGCAGATGGCGCAGCAGGCTGTGCGATTCGTACTGCGTGATCACGCCGATGCGGCGCAGCCCGGAGTTCAGGCAGTTCGACAATGCGAAATCGATGATGCGAAACTTGCCCCCGAAATGCACCGCCGGCTTGGCCCGGCTCTCGGTCAGGCCATGCAGGCGGCTGCCGCGGCCGCCGGCGAGCACCAGCGCCACCGCGCGTTTCGGAAGGTCGAGGCGCAGGGCCAGCTCATCCGGCGTCATGTCGTGTCTCCTGTCCTGTCGTCGTCATCGTCTGGCCCAATTCCCGATTCAAGCATGACATGAGCGTCACCGATCCATCTCCTTCCGACCGCGGCAGCATCGCCGTCGACGTCGACACCAAGCTGCTCGACGACGTCGGCGTCGTGCCCGCCCGGGCCGAACCCGTCGACCTGATGATGGCCCTTTCCCAGGTCGCCCGGGATCAGCTCTCGAAGCGGTGGGTCCGCACCCAGGAAGCACAGGGCGAGGCCGGGGCGCGCCGGGTCTACTACATGTCGATGGAGTTCCTGATCGGCCGGACGATGGGCAACGCCCTCGCGGCGCTCGAGCTCGAAGGGCCTGCCGCCGCGGCCATGCAGGCGCACTCCCAGCGCCTCGAGGACGTCGCCAGCCACGAGGCCGATGCGGCGCTGGGCAATGGCGGCCTCGGGCGCCTGGCGGCCTGCTTCCTCGATTCGATGGCCACCCTCGGCCTGCCGTCGTTCGGCTACGGCATCCGCTACGAGTACGGCATGTTCACGCAGGAGATCAGGAACGGCGTGCAGATCGAGCACCCCGATCCCTGGCTCGAGAACGGCACGGTCTGGGAATTTCCGCGCGCCTCCGTCAGCTACCCGGTGCACTTCGGCGGCTGGGTCGAGCATCCCGACCCGGCCGCGGACGGCTCGGCGGGGGTGCTCTGGCATCCCGACGGCGAGGTGCAGGCCAAGGCCTGCGACATGGTCGTCCCCGGCCACGGCACGGAAGCGGTCAGCACGCTGCGGCTCTGGAAGGCGGTGGCGCCGCTCCACATCGACCTCAACGTCTTCAACAGCGGCGACTACGCGCGCGCCGCCAGCGCGAAGAACGAGTACGAGAACATCTCCTGGGTGCTCTACCCGAACGACAGCACGCCGGCAGGCCGCGAGCTGCGGCTGCGCCAGGAGTACTTCTTCGTCGCGGCGTCGATCCAGGACCTGATCGCACGTCACCTGCACGAGCACGGCACCCTGGCCAACCTGGCCGACAAGGTCGCGATCCACCTGAACGACACCCACCCGGCGATCGCCGTCGCCGAGCTCATGCGGCTGCTGTGCGACGGCCACGGCATGGCCTGGAGCGAGGCCTGGGCGCTGTGCGGCCGGATCTTCTCGTACACCAACCACACGCTGATGCCCGAGGCGCTGGAGACCTGGCCGGTCGCCCTCATGGAGCAGGTATTGCCGCGCCATCTGCTCATCATCTTCCGCATCAACCAGGAGCTGCTCGACCTGGCCGCGGCGCGCCACCCGGGCGACCTGGCCCTGCTCGGCCGGCTCTCGCTCATCGACGAGGGCGGCGAGCGGCGCGTGCGCATGGCGCACCTGGCGGTGGTCGGCAGCCACGCGGTCAACGGCGTCTCGGCATTGCACTCGGCCTTGCTGGTCCAGACCATCTTCGCCGACTTCGCCGGCCTCTGGCCCGAGCGCTTCACCAACGTCACCAACGGCGTCACGCCGCGGCGCTGGCTGGCCCAGGCCAACCATGGCCTCGCGGGCCTGCTCGACCGCACCCTCGGCCAGGCCTGGCGCCGCGATCTCGATGCGCTGGCGCAGTTGCGCGAGCATGGACGCTCGCCCGCGTTCCGCGAGGAATTCATGGCCGTGAAGCTGGCCAACAAGCAGCGGCTGGCGGCGATGATCGAGCACGAGACCGGGGTCGTGGCCGACCCCGCGGGCCTGTTCGACGTCCAGGTCAAGCGCATCCACGAGTACAAGCGCCAGCTCCTCAACGTGATGCACGCGGTGATGCGCTACCAGGCGATTCTCGCCAGCCCCGACGGGCCGGACGGTGCCGGCGGGCAACGCTGGCTGCCCCGCACCATCGTCTTCGCGGGCAAGGCGGCGTCGAGCTACACGACGGCCAAGAGCATCATCCGGCTGATCCACGACGTCGCCGCCGTCGTCAACGCCGACCCGCGCATCGGCGGCCTCCTGAAGGTGGCGTTCATCCCGAACTACGGCGTCTCCTTCGCCGAAGTGGTCATGCCGGGCGCCGATCTCTCCGAGCAAATCTCGCTCGCCGGGACGGAAGCGTCCGGCACCGGCAACATGAAGCTGGCGCTGAACGGCGCGCTGACCATCGGCACCGACGACGGCGCCAACATCGAGATCCGCGAAAGCGTGGGGGACGAGAACATCTTCATCTTCGGCCTGAAGACGCCCGAGGTGCGCGCCCTCAAGCAGGCCGGCTACCAGCCGCGGCGCGACTACGAGCGCAACGGCACCTTGCGGGCGGTGCTCGACGCGATCGGCGGCGGCGTGTTCTGCGCCGACGAGCCAGGCCGCTATCGCGCTCTCGTCGACACCTTGCTGACCGACGACCGCTACCTGCTGCTGGCCGATTTCGATGACTACGTCACCACGCAGGCGCGCGTCGATGCGTTGTATCGCCAGCCGCAGCGCTGGGCCGAGGCGGCGATCGCCAACGTCGCCGGCATGGGCGGCTTCTCGGCCGATCGCGCCATCCGCGACTACGCGGGCCGCATCTGGGGGATCGGCCTGCCGCCCCGAGGCGCGATCTAGCGACGGAAGTCACGCGTTTCGGGCCCGCGCCAGCGGGCGGGTGCGTCAACGGTGCGGGCGCGGCCAGCGTTGCGTATTCGTCACGACATCGACCGAGCGAGCGACGCAGAACCATCCCGAGCCTGAAGTCCGGCGCCGAAACAGCCGATATCGACTGCGACGCGCGCACTTTCGCCATCCGGACCAGCCGCCCACGGCACACACCCCATGACCACCTCCATCCTCCGCTTCGACGGCCCTTCGCAGCAGAGCCGCATCCAGCTGGTGCCGCTGCTCAAGGAATTTCCACAGGTGTCGTTCCACGAGCTGGCGCCATCGGAATACGAAGTGACGGCTGCCGACGAAGCCTCGTTGCGCGCGCTGGCAGGCAAGCCCGGCTGGAGCCTGACCGGCACGCACTGAGGCTCCGCGTTCACGCGATGTCGAACCGGTCCAGGTTCATCACCTTGGTCCAGGCCTTGGCGAAGGCATCGACGAACCTCCCCTGCGCATCCGAGCTGCCGTAGACCTCGGCGATGGCGCGCAGTTGCGCGTTCGAACCGAACACCAGATCGACGCGTGTCGCGGTCCACCGAAGCTCGCCGGTCTTGCGATCGCGCCCTTCGAACCGGTCCCTGGCGTCAGACACGGGCTTCCATTCGGTGGCCATGTCTAGCAGGTTGACGAAGTAGTCGTTGCTCAGCGCGCCCGGCGTCGTCGTGAAGACGCCGTGGTTGCTCTGGCCGACGTTCGCGCCGAGCACGCGCAGCCCGCCGACCAGCACCGCCATCTCGGGCGCCGTCAGCGTCAGGAGTTGCGCCCTGTCGATCAGCATGGCTTCCGCGGGCACGCTGTGGCGCGCCTTCTGGAAGTTGCGGAAGCCGTCGGCGATCGGCTCGAGCGGTTCGAACGAATGCGCGTCGGTCTGCTCCTGCGATGCGTCCATGCGGCCCGGCGAGAACGGCAGCGCGAGGTCGGTGCCGGCTGCCCTGGCCGCCTGCTCGACACCGGCGTCGCCTGCCAGCACGATCAGGTCGGCGAGCGAGATCTTCTTGCCGCCCGCCGCCGCGCCGTCGAACTCGTCGCGGATGCCG
>CAZZVH010000312.1:0-4807 GCA_964657365.1 uncultured Burkholderiaceae bacterium | reverse complement strand
CGAAGCGCCCGGCGATGCTGGCGTTGGCGTGCACCGCGCCGGCGAGCCGCCAGCCGGCCGGCACCCAGCGGCCCCAGGTGCCGAGGTTGGCGATCTGCACTTCGAGCACGCCTTGCACCGGCGTGTCGGCGGCCGGCCAGGTGGACGCACTGCTCGTGCGCGCGGTGACCGAGCCCGAGGCCACGCCGAGCGTGCTGCCGGCGATCGCGGATGTGAAGCTCCAGACGCCATCCTTGGCGACGACGCCGAAGCGCAGGTCGGAGAAGCCGAGCGCCTGGGTGCCGATCTCGTCGGTCACGGTGAGATCGCCGCGGGCTCGCTGCACGACCACGTCGACCACCACGCGCGGCGCGCTGTGCACCTCGAGTCGGGCACCGACGGCCAGGTCGCCGCCCCAGCCGAAATCGGGTTGCAGCGCGCGCAGCAGCGGCGCCACCGGCACCGGGTCGACGACCGCCTGCGCATCGAGCCGGGCCGCGCCGCCGGCGTCGCCCGCCTGCCAGGCGATCCTGCTCCAGCGCACGGTGCCGCCGAGCGCCTGCGCGGTGCCGGGATCGACATCGACGCGGGTCGGGCCGCCGCTCCAGAGCACCTTGCCGCGGACCTCGTCGGCGCGCAGCCAGGTGCGCGTCGGGGCGCCGGAGCCCGGGGTCGGGATCGATCGGGCGACCAGCTCGTGCAGCACGCCGGACCAGCCCGCCGAGCGGTCGCTGCCGACGTCGACGAGGCCGCCCTCTGCACGCAGCGTGATGGCGCTGCGGCCGGCGAGAGGTGGCTGGGCGGCAGGCGTCGCGGCCGCGACGCTGGATGCCGCGGCGCTGGCGCTCGCTGCACTCGCGACCGTGGCCGTGGCGGTGGCGCTGCTCACGGCGTCGACCCATTCCGGCGGCAAGGCCTCCGATGCGACGTCGAGCGTGAGCCGGTGCGCACGCGCGGTGCCGGCGAGCTCGGCGCGCACGTGCTCGAGCAGGCGGCCCGACACGTTCGTGCCTTCGAGCTGCACCGTGCCGGAGAGGGCGGCGTCGGCGGCGCTGCCCAGCGACCAGTTCGCATCGGCCTGGCGCACCGTGACGCCGTCGAACGCGAGCGACGTGCCGTGCAGCTCGCCGCGGCTCGTCAGGCCGGGCCAGCGACCATCGATCGTGGCCTTCGCTTTCAGCGCGCCGCCCACCGCGGGGCTGGACGCGGCGGCGCCGGCCGGCCGCAGCAATGGCGCCAGCCGCACGAGCTCGGGTGCGTCGATGTCGACCATCCAGGCGTCGCCCGCGCCCGATGCCGCGATCCGGCCGCTCGCCTTGAAGCTGTTGGCGCCGGCGACCAGATCGAGCGAGGGGCGCGCCGCGCCGTCGCTGTTGTCGAATCCTGCCTGGCCGGCGAGCGGCACGCCGGCCAGCGTGCTGTTGTCGAGCCGCACCTTGGCGTGGCCGCGGGTGGCCGCGAGCATGGCGTAGACGGAGCTGTCGGCGCCGCGCGGCAGCTGCAGGTCGAACTCGCCCTCGGCGTCGAGACGGTTCGCGCCGCGTGCGAGCAGCGCATCGGCGCCGCCCGGCCACCATGGTGCGGGGTCGAACGCGGCGAGGGCGACGCGGCCGGTGGCGCGCCACGCTGCCTCGGGCGTTGCGCGCGACAGCTTGGCGGTCGCCGTGGCCCTCGCGTCCCCGGAACGCGCTTCGGCGCTGCGCAAGGTGATCTCTCGTTCGCCGATGTGCGCATCGAAGCGCAAGGTGGCGCTGCGCGGCGCACCGTGCGGCAGGCGGCGATCCACGAGTGCGCCGGCGAGATCGGCGGTGATGGCGATCGTGCGATCGCCTGCGCCCCCGCTCGATGCATCGACCTTGCCGCCGAGTGCGGTCTCGGGAGCGCGCGCGTCGAGGCCGGCGGGATCGACCTTGTCGAGCGTCGCCTGCAAGGTCCAGCCTTCGGAAGACCAGCCGCCGCGCGCGGTGATGTTGCCGGCCGCGGCCTGCATCGAGCCCAGCTCGCCGACGAGGGTCTGGACGTCGAGGACAGTCGGCGCGTCGGGGCGGGCGTGCAGGTCGGCACGCACGCGACGGACCGGCAGCAGGCCTTCGTTCCAGCGGCCTGCGCGCGCGTTGCGCAGATCGACCGACAGGCTCGCGGGCCGGTCGAGACCGCTCGTCGTCATGCTCGCGGTGCCGCTCAATGCCGTCGCCGGCGCGCTCGACGAGAACGCCGAGAGGTCGAGCGCCGAGGTGCTCGCATGCAGCTCGCCGAGCGGCCATGCGGCGAACGGCCGGACCACGGCATCCGCGTCGAGCGAAGGCGCCGCGGTGGTGTCGGCCGGCTTGGCGCTCGTCGGCGCGGCCGATGGCGCAGCGTTTGTCGACAGGGTCGTCGACGGGGCGCTCGCCGCAGCGGCCACCGCCCGCACCGTCGCCTTCACGCGCAAGGCGTCGAGCGGCCCGGCCGCGGTGGCGTCGGCGTGCCATGCCGGCGTGGCGTGGTGGTAGGCGAGAGCGAGCTGCGCATCGACCGTGAACGGCGCATCGGCGGCGATCGAGGCGCGTCCGGTCGCGCCGGCTTGCAGATAGCCTGCTGCCAGCGCGTCGAAGCGGTGCACCTTGCCGGCGTCGTCGCCGAGGTGGACGCGGCCGTGCAGGCCTGTCAGCCGCGTCGCGTCGTCGGCCGCGCCGAAGCGCAACTCGTCGACGCTGGCGGCGCGGATCTCGAGCTCGATCGGCAGGCGCAGCGTACTCGGTGGCGTCGCCGGTCCACCCGCCGTGCTGGCGGGCCGCGTCGCAGGCAGCAGCGTGACGCGATCGGCATGCAGCGTGTCGATCGTCAAGTGGACCCAGCGGCCATGGTCGCCGCGCGTCGCCGACAACGCCTGCCAGCGCGGCGCATCGAGGCGCAGCACGCCGCTGCTGCCGGGCAAGGTGATCTCGACGCGCTCGGCCGAGAAATCGCCGAGCAGCGAGCCGTGCGGTGCGACGACCTTCAGTTGCGGCGCCAGTGCCAGCAGCCAGGCACTGCCGCTGGCGCTGTGCAGGGCCCACGCGACCAGGCCGACCCCGGCGACGATCAGGATCGCCAGCGTGGCGGCAACGCCTCCGAGCCAGCGCCAGCGCCTCCGCTGCGGCGGCGTCGCTGCACCTGACGATGTCGGCTGCGGCGATGTCGGTGTCGGAGGTGTCGGCGTCGCCGACGTCGTCTCGTCCATGTCTGTCACGCGCCGCCTAGAACGTCACGCCGACGCTGATGTGCACGCGGAACGAGTGCACCGCTTCACCATAGGCGAGATCGAGCCGCAGCGGTCCGACCGGACTGCGGTAGTGCAGCCCGGCGCCGTAGCCGAACACCGGATGGAAGTTGGCCCAGCTGTCGGCGGCATTGCCCGCATCGACGAAAAGGGCGCCGAGCAGAGCCGGCAATCGATCGGTCAGCGGATGCTCGACCTCGACGCTGCCGGTCGCGAGCACGCGCCCGGCGACGATCGCGCCGTTCACCATCGGCCCGAGCGTGCGGTAGCCGTAGCCGCGCACGGAGTTGTCGCCGCCGGCACGGAACAGGATGGTGTCGGGGACGCCGATGCGGTCGTGCACGAACACCTCGCCGGCCTCGACCCGCGCGTTCGCGAACCAGCCGCCGAACGGCTGGTACCAGTGCACGTTGGTGTACGCGCGCTCGAACGGGCCGCGGCTCTGCAGCTCGGTGGTGAGGTCGGTGCGCGTCTCGGTGCCGTGCCCGAAGCCGACGCCGCCCTGCAGCGAGAGGGCGGTGCCTTCGGTCGGCGAGAGGATGCTGTCGAGATCGCGGCGCAGCCAGTTGTAGTTGACGGAGAAAGCGTCGGCCGAGTCGACGAGCGGCGCGCTCGAGACCTTGGCGTGCACCGCCTCCAGGTAGAAGAGCCGTTCGAACCGGGTCGTGTCCTGCGAGCGGCCGACGCGGGTCGACCAGCTGTCGCGCGTCTCGTCGGCGGCCTTGAGCTCCTCGATGTTGGCGGCGAACAGGTCGCGCCACATGTTCTCGTGCGGATACGACGTGAACTCCGTGCCCAGCGATTTGAGGTCGGGGCCGTAGCTCAGCGTGCTGTGCGCGATGTACGGCTGGCCGAAGACCTTGCGGTCGTAGTGCTCGATCGAGACACGCGGCCCGGTGTTGGCGCTGTAGCCGACGCCGAAGGTCGCCTGGTGCTGGCTCAGCTCCTTGACCTTGACGACCACGGGCGCGGCGTCGGGCGGCCCGGTCGCGTCGAGCTCGACCGATGCGCCCTCGAACAGGCCGACCTTGGCGAGCCGGTCCTGGTAGTCGAGCAACACCTTCTCGCTATACGGCTCGCCGCTGAAGAAGGTCGCGAGGCGCTTGACCGCGTCGACGTCGTAGCGGTGGACGCCTTCGACGCGGATCGCGCCGAGCTGGTACAGCGGGCCGCTCTCGATCGTGGCCTCGAGCGCGGCGGTGTTGGCGGTGGCGTCGATCGCCGCCTGGGTCGATTGCCACGACGCGGTCGGGTAGCCGTCGGCGCGCAGCTCGCCGAGGGCGGCGTTCTTGGCCGCGTCCCAGGCCGGCTGGCGGAACGGCTCGCCTTCCCGCAGCGACCAGTGCTTGCGCAGCTCGTCGAGCCGGTCGGCGAACGGCTGCTCGCGCGTCGCGGCGCGGGTCGCCAGCGGCGTGGTCGAGCCGATGGCCACGCTCTTGACCATGACCTGCGGCCCAGGCACGACCGTCATCGCCATGCGCGGCAGGCCTGTCGTGCCGGCGCCGCCTGCCACGCCGCTGGCAGCTGCGCCGGCAACGGGCGTGAGGGTGATCTTCACGGTGGCGTCGAAATAGCCTTCCGTCTCCA
>CAZZVH010000311.1:2769-4816 GCA_964657365.1 uncultured Burkholderiaceae bacterium | reverse complement strand
CACATATCGGCTGCGCAGCAGGCGGCAGGCAAGCCCGCGTCGTCGAAGCTCGGCCTGGTCGTCGCGGCCGTGGCGGCCGTCCTGGTCGTCGGCGCTGCGCTGGCCTGGCAGTTCGCGGGCAAGCGCGGCGGCCCTGCCGCCGACGCGACGGCCAATGCGGCGAGTGCGGCGACCCTGCCCGCCGTGCCCGCCACGTCGACGCCGGTCGTTCCGCCCGCCACCGTCGCGACCACCCCCGCGCCGGCAGCCCAGCCTGCGCAGCCGCCCGTCCTGGCCGACGCACCTCGGACGGCAGTCCCCGTGCCGGCGAACGACGCACCCGCAGCCCGTCCGTCCGCCGCGACCACGCCGAACGCGTTGCCGACGACGGCATCGACGTTGCCGTCCGCCCTCTCGACAGCGAAGCCCCAGGTCGCGGATCGCAATGCCGTGCTGGCCGACCGGAACGGCAACGGAAGCCGTGGATCTGTCGCGTCCGACCCAGCGGCACGCTTGCGACCAGGCGGCCGCCCGGTGCCGCGCGTCGGCGACGTCGACACCGCGACCTCGGGCGCATTGGCACCCGGCCCGGGCACTCCCGCCAATCCGTCCGACAAGCCACGGCCGCTTGGATCACCGGCGCTGACAGGTCGGCCAGTGCCTCCGACGCAGCAAGCGCAGCAACAGCCTGCCGCGGTCCAGCCGCGTCAGCAGGCGGAGGCGGCGCCGACGTCGGCACGCGAGGCGTGCGGCAGGCGCGTTTTCATCGCTCTGGCGGTCTGCATGGACGACCGATGCGAGGAGCCGCGCTTCCGCAACACGGCGGAATGCGTCGACATCCTCGAACGCAAGCACGCGCGAGAGAACCGCTAGGACCAGGCCCGACGACGGGCCCGATGAGCAGCAGCGCCGTTCAGCCGTCGAGCGCGGCCAGGAACTGACGCAGCTCGGGCGTCTGCGGCGATCCGAAGATCTGCGCCGGCGGGCCGATCTCGTGGATGCGCCCGGCATGCATGAAGACGACGCGATCCGAGACCTTGCGGGCGAAGTTCATCTCGTGCGTGACCATCAACAGCGTCATGCCCTCTTCGGCGAGCGACTCGACGACGCGCAGCACCTCGCCGACGAGCTCCGGGTCGAGCGCCGACGTGATCTCGTCGCACAGCAGCACGGCCGGCTCCATGGCCAGCGCCCGCGCGATCGCCACGCGCTGCTGCTGGCCGCCGGACAGCTGGTCGGGCGAGGCGCCGAACTTCTCCTCGAGGCCGACCCGCTTCAGCAGCCGCCGCGCCTGTTGGACGCACTCGTCCTGCGAGCGCTTCTTCACCAGCGTCGGCGCCAGCATGACGTTGCGGCCGACGTTGAGGTGAGGGAACAGGTTGAAGTTCTGGAAGATCATGCCGACGTGCTGGCGCAGCGCCCGCATCGCGGCCGAGTCGCCGTGGCGCAGGGCCTGGCCGTCGACGTGGAGCGAACCTTCGTCGAAGGTCTCGAGGCCGTTGATGCAACGCAGCAGCGTGCTCTTGCCGGAGCCGCTCTTGCCGATGATGGCGATCACCTCGCCCGGCGCCACGCTGAGGTCGATGCCCTTCAGCACCTCGTTCGTGCCGAAGCGCTTGCGCAGCCCCTCGACGCGGACGATCGGCGCGGCCGCCGCCGGCGCGGCCGTGGCCATGGACGTCGTCGCTTCGATGCTCATGCCAGGCGCCTTTCGAGCGATTTGCTCCAGACCGAGATGGGCCAGCAGAGCAGGAAATACAGCAACGCCGCGAATGCGAAGTCGAGGAACGGCAGCGAGTTGGCGTTGGCGATCATCGTCGCCGCCTTGGTGAGCTCGATGAAGCCGATCACCGACGCCAGCGCCGTGCCCTTGATCACCTGCACCAGGAAGCCGACGGTCGGCGCCACGGCGACCTTCAGCGCCTGCGGGCCGATGACGTGGCGGAGCTGCTCGCCGAGATTCATCGACAGCGCCGCCGACGCTTCCCACTGGCCCTTCGGGACCGACTCGACGCAGCCGCGCCAGATCTCGGTCAGGAAGGCGCTCGTGTACAGGGTGAGCGCGGCC
>CAZZVH010000311.1:0-2759 GCA_964657365.1 uncultured Burkholderiaceae bacterium | reverse complement strand
TTCGGCGGCGAGCAATCCTCGGGCGCGGCCGCGAGCCACGGCGAGATCCTGATGTTGAAGAAGGCCGGCACGCCGAAGTTCGCGAAGAAGAGCTGGATGAGCAGCGGCGTACCCTGGAAGACCTGCACGTAGCCGGCGACGAGGCGGCTCATCACCTTCGGCCGGGCGATGCGTGCGATCAGCAGCAAGAGGCCGACGACCCCGCCGCCGACGAACGCGACCAGCGACAGCAGCACCGTCCAGCGGCCTGCGAGCAGCAGGTTCCGGACGATGTCCCAGAGCGTGAAATCGACCATGTCGGGGGGCGCGCGGCTACCGGCCGAAGATGAAGCGCGGGCCGGCCCACGCGAGCAGCCGGCGCAGCGCCACCGAGAGCAGGAGATACATGGCGCCGACGATGATGTAGGCCTCGAACTGGCGGAAGTTGTTCGAGGCGATGAGGTTCGCTTCGTAGAAGAGCTCGCGCGTCGAGACCTGGCTGCAGACCGCCGAGCCGAGCATGACGATGATGATCTGGCTCACCAGCGAGGGCCAGACGCGCTTGAGCGCCGGCGGCAGCACCACGCGCACGAACACCTGCGCTTCAGTCAGCGCCAGGCTGCGGGCGGCCTCGATCTGGCCGCGCGGCGTGGTGACGATGCCGGCGCGGACGATCTCCGCCGAGTAGGCGCCGAGGTTGATGACCATCGCCAGCACCGACGCGACCTCGGCGCTCAGCTTGACGTGCAGCTGCGGCAGGCCGAAGAAGATGAAGAAGAGCTGGACGATGAAAGGCGTGTTGCGGATCAGCTCGACGTAGGCGCCGATCGCCATGCGAAGCGCCTTGGGGCCGTGCGTCCTGCCGCGGGCGCAGGCGATGCCGAGCGCCACCCCGATCGTCGCCGAGACGGCGGTGAGCACGACGGTCTCGGCAGCGCCCCGCAGGAGCTGCGGCCAGCCTTCGAGAACGGCGCCGAAGTCGAGTGCGATCAAGAGCGTCTGGCGCGAGCCGCCACGTTCAGGGCAGGTCGCCGGCCGGCCGGCCGAGCCACTTCAACGCCAGCTTGTTCAGGTCGCCCGACTTCTTCGCGTCGGCGATGATCTCGTTGACCCTGGCGCGCAGCTTGTCCTCGCCCTTGGCGACGCCGATGTAGTTCGGCGAATCCTTCAGCAGCAGCTTGTACTCGGTGCCCAGCTGCGGATTCTTCGACATCATGTTGCCCGCCACCGACGCGCCGACCGCGACCAGCTGCACCTGGCCCGACACGTAGGCGGCGATCGTGGCGTTGTTGTCCTCGAAGCGCTTGACGTCGGTCGACGGCGGCATGATCTTGCCGAGCTCGACGTCTTCCAGTGCGCCGCGCGTGACGCCGACCGTCTTGCCGGCGAGATCGGCAGGGCTCTTGACGCTCATCGTCTTCGGCCCGAACACGGCCTGGAAGTACGGCGAATAGGCGGTCGTGAAATCGATGACCTTCTCGCGCTCCGGGTTCTTGCCGAGCGTGGAGATGACGAGGTCGGCCTTGTGCGTCTGCAGGTAGGCGATGCGGTTCGAGCTGGTGACGGGAATGAGCTCCGACTTGACGCCGAGCTTGCCGGCGATGTAGTTGGCCATGTCGATGTCGAGGCCCTGCGGCTGCAGGTCGGTGCCGACGAAGCCGTACGGGGCGGAGTCGGTGGGGATGGCGACGATCAGGGTCTTGCGGGCGATGACGTCGTCGAGTGCAGACTGGGCCACGGCCGGCAAGGCGGCCCCGAGCGAGGCCAGGACGAACAGGCGAAGGAGGGTGCGGCGAGCAGCGGGCATCGGCTTCTTTCAGGGCGGTGGATGCGGAATTGTCGCTGCCTCTCATGCAAGCTCCGTGCCTCCGGCGCCTCCCCGGCCCGGCACCGGCGAGCCCGTTCGTCCGGGTTCACGCCGTGGGCAACGCCTGCCGGCTCGGCTATACCCTTGCTGATCGTTCGTCCATGCCCTGGAGCCGCTCTTGCCGACGTCATCGTCCGATTTCGAGGTCCCTGCCGACCGCCCGCATTTCCGCATCTGGCCGCGGCGGCTGCCCTACAGGCTGGTCGTCCCGGACACGTCGCTCTGGTTCAACGTGGAAGTCGCCGCGACACGCTTCCCGGACAAGGCCGCCTACGTGTTCTTCGGTCGGGAGCTGAGCTACAGCCAGTTGCGCTCGCAGGCCGAGGCGATCGCCGGCTGGCTGCAGAAGGAAGGCGTGCGGACCGGCGATCGCGTCGCCGTCTTCATGCAGAACTGCCCGCAGTTCTCGATCGCGCTCTACGGTGCGCTGCGCGCCAACGCGGTCGTCGTCCCGGTCAATCCGATGAACCGGGCCGAGGAGCTCAAGCACTACCTCACCGACCCCGAGACCTCGGTCGTCATCTGCAGCGCCGATCTCGCGCCCATCGTCGCCCAGGCGCAGGCCGAGCTGTCCGAAGCGGCGCGGCCGCGCCGCGTCCTCGTGACGCGCTACACCGACACCATGCCCGAAGGCCCGATCGACGACGCCGACGCGCCGACGCCGGCCATGGATGCTTGGCTGCGCAAGGAGGTCGAGTTGCCGGCCGGCTTCGCCCGCTGGAACGAGGCGATCGATGCGAAGCTGGTGCCGGGTCCGCACACGGCCAAGGCCGACGATCTCGCCTTGTTGCCCTACACCTCCGGCACGACCGGTCTGCCCAAGGGCTGCATGCACACGCACCGCACGTTGATGTCGAACGCGGTGGCCGGGCAGTGGGGCTACAGCTCGGCCGAATCGGTCTCGCTCGGCGTC
>CAZZVH010000310.1:0-4826 GCA_964657365.1 uncultured Burkholderiaceae bacterium | reverse complement strand
GAGATCCGCTGGCAGCGCAACGGTGACGAGTACGCATTGCGCCTCGAGGCGCGCATCGCCGGCCTCGCCCTGCTGACGCAGACGAGCCAGGGGCGCATCGACGCCGACGGCCTGGCGCCGACCCGCTTCGTCGACCAGCGGGGCCGGCGCTCGGCCCAGGCCGCGAACTTCCAGCGCGAGACCGGCGTGGTCCGCTTCTCCGGCCCCGCGACCGTCTGGCCGCTGCTGGCCGGATCGCAGGACCAGCTGAGCTGGATGATCCAGCTCGCCGGCATCGTCGCCGCCGAGCCGGAACGGGCGATCGAGGGCGGCCGGATCGCCATGGTCATCGTCGGCGCGCGGGGCGAGGCCTCGGTGCGGACGCTGCGCTTCGTCGGCAGGGAGAACGCCGAGACGGCCGCCGGCAGCGTGCCTGCGCTGAAATTCATCGTCGACGGCCGTGCCACCTACGACACGAGCTACGAGATCTGGCTCGACCCCGCGCACGACTTCCTGCCGCTCCGTGCGACGCAACGCAACGCCGCTGGCGAATCGCAGCTCGACCTGTCGCTCGACCGGATCGAGCCGCCGCCCTGAGGCCGACGGACCGCCGCCGCCGCTTGCAAACGGCCCGGCCAGCCGCAGTTGGGGTCCAGGAGAGATCGCCATGCACATGCTCTACAACTCGGACAGCTTCGCCGTGGTCGCCTTCGACCTGCCGGCCGGGCCCGACGTCGATGGCCAGACACCGGCGCCACGCGGCGGCTTCGAGATCGTGGACAAGTTCGCGAAGAAGGACGTCTTCATCGAAGGCGCGGTCGCCGAGCGCTTCAAGGAAGGCGCGCTGGAGCTGATGGCCGGCCAGCCGAGCGAGGAAGACATCGACGAGTACATCGGCCGCTTCACCGCGGTGATGCAGCAGCCGCTCGTCCTGCACTGATCCGCCGGCGCCGGGCCGGCGCACCGGCTCAAGTTCTCGCCGTCGGGGCCGATAGGAGGGTGCGGGGGTGACACGGGTGTCGCTGCCGCGCCCGAATCCCCCCTTTCTCGAACGACATGGCGGCCGAGCTGGCGATGAACTCCGAGGCGCAGTCGGCGATGCCGGCAGCCCTGATGCTGCTCCTGAGTCTCGCTGTCGGCACCCTCGCCGGCTACGTGGCTCTCGATCTGGCCAGGCGCGTCCGCGTCCTGCGCACCCGCTCCGGCTTCGTGTGGCTGCTCGGCTCCGCGGCGGCGCTCGCCCTCGGCGTCTGGTCGTGCGAGATCATCGGCATCTCGGCCGAGCCGTTGCCCTTCGCGCTCGGTTACGACCCGATCGACTGCCTCTTCGCGATGGCCGCCGCGTTCATCGTCGGCGTCGCCGGCCTCGGCGCCGTCAGCGGGCGCGTCGCGACACCGTCGCAAGTCGGTTTCGCCGCCTGCGCGCTGGGCATCGGCACGGTCGCCGTCCACGCCCTCGCGCTCGCCCCGCTCGGCCTGCAGCCTGGCATCACCTGGCACATCCTGCCGCTGGTCTCCGCGGTCGCCGGCGCGATCGGCGGCTGCATGATGGCGCTCGGCGCCTTCTTCCGGGGCGGCGACCGGACCCGGCCGGCGACCATGCCCTGGCAGGCGACCGCCGCGTTCGTCTTCGGCGCGACCTTCGTCGCCAGCCACCAGCTCGTGCTGGGCGCCGCCGGCCTCGACGAGCAGACCGTCTCGGCCAACGCCGGCCGGCTGTCGCAGCCGACGCTGACGCTGCTGGCCTCGGTCGGCTCGGTCTCGCTGCTGCTGGTCGGCCTGATCCTGTCGATCCTCGAGGCCCGCCTGCGCCTGTCGCTGCGCCGGGCCGAGAGCGAGCTGCAACGGCGCTCCTTCCGAGATGGTTTGACCCGGCTCCCGAACCGCCTGATGTTCGACGGCACGCTCGCCCAGGAGGCGCAGCAGGCCGACGAGAACGGCGAGCGCATGGCGATGCTCTTCATCGACCTCGACGGCTTCAAGCCGGTCAACGAGTCGCTCGGCCACCACATGGGCGACCTGATGCTGCGCGAGATCGCGGCCCGGCTGAAGCGCTTCGCCCGCCCGGAAGACCGGATCGCCCATCTCGGCGGCGACGAATTCCTGATGCTGGTCTGCGCCAACCCGAGCGCGGAGGACGCGGCCATCTTCGCCGAGCGCCTGCAGGCCTCGATCGGCGAACCGTGCCGCATGAACGGCCGGGAGGCCGCGGTGTCGAGCTCGGTCGGCATCGCGATGTACCCCGAGCACGGCGACAAGGCCGACCTGATCGCCCACGCCGAGGCGGCCATGCGCGCGGCCAAGAGCGGCGGCGGCGCGTCGCACTGCTTCTTCGAGGCGCGCATGGTGAGCGGCGCGCGCGAGCAGTTCGACCTGCTGCGCGACCTGCGCCGCGCCCTCGCCGAGGGCCAGCTCAGCCTCATGTACCAGCCGAAGATCCACGCGCCGAGCGGCGAGATCACCGGCGCCGAGGCGCTGATGCGCTGGAACCATCCGGAGCGCGGCCTGGTCGGGCCGGCCGTCTTCATTCCGATCGCGGAGCGCTTCGGCCTGATCGGGGCGATCGGCAACTGGCTGATCGACGAGGCCTGCAGGCAGGCCGGCGCCTGGCGCGACGAAGGCCTGCGCATGCGCGTCGCCATCAACCTGTCGGCGCACCAGCTGCGCCACGCCGACCTGGCCGACCGCATCGACGCGGCGCTGCGCCGGCACCGCATCAATCCGCAGCTGCTGACCTGCGAGATCACCGAATCGGTGGCGATGGAAGACGCCTCGAACGCGATCCGCATGGTCGAGCGGCTCGGCGCGATGGGCATCAACATCTCGATCGACGATTTCGGCACCGGCTACTCGAGCCTGGCCTACCTGAGGAAGCTGCGCGCCGGCGAGCTGAAGATCGACCGCAGTTTCGTGCTCGATCTCGAGACCAGCGCCGACGCGCGCGCCGTCGTCGACGCTGTCGTCAAGCTGGCCCAGGCGCTCGGCCTGAAGGTGGTGGCCGAGGGCGTCGAGACCGAGGCGCAGCACCAGATCCTGCGCTCGTTCGGCTGCCACGAGCTGCAGGGCTACCTGTTCGCCCGGCCGATGACGGCGATCGCCCTGTCGGCCTGGGCCATGGACGAGGAAGGCACGCGCAGCATCGATTTCCGCGATTCGCTCTATCGCCCCACGGAAGCCGGCGCGTTGCACTGATCGCCTTGCCCGCCCGGAGCGGGGCCCGTTTTCCTACAATCGGGCGATGAAGACCTTGCCCTACACGCGCGGTGCGGCGCTGCCGCAGATCCTGAAGGAGCGCATCGTCGTTCTCGACGGCGCCATGGGCACGATGATCCAGCGCTTCCGGCTCTCGGAAGCCGACTACCGCGGCGAGCGCTTCAAGGACCACGGCAAGAGCCTGAAGGGCAACAACGACCTGTTGCAGCTGACGCGGCCCGACGTCATCGCCGGCATCCACGACCAGTACCTCGCGGCCGGCGCCGACATCATCGAGACCAACACGTTCGGCGCCACCTCGGTGGCGCAGGCCGACTACGACCTCGGTGCGTACGCGCGGGAGATCAACGTCGCCGGTGCCCGTCTCGCACGCGCCGCCTGCGACCGCTTCACGAGCGCCGACAAGCCGCGCCTCGTCGCCGGCGCGCTCGGCCCGACGCCGAAGACGGCCAGCATCAGCCCGGACGTCAACGATCCGGCCGCCCGCAACGTCACCTTCGCGCAACTGCGCGACGTTTACCGGGAGCAGGCCGAGGGCTTGCTCGAGGGCGGCTGCGACCTGTTCCTGGTCGAGACCATCTTCGACACGCTCAACGCCAAGGCGGCGATCTTCGCGCTCGACGCGCTGATGGAAGACACCGGCGAGCGGCTGCCGGTGATCGTCTCCGGCACCGTCACCGACGCGTCGGGCCGGATCCTGTCGGGCCAGACCGTGGGCGCGTTCTGGCACAGCATCCGTCATGCGCGGCCGCTGGCGGTCGGCCTCAATTGCGCGCTCGGCGCGGCCTTGATGCGCCCCTACCTGGCGGAGCTCGCGAACATCGCCGGCGACACCTTCGTCAGCTGCTATCCGAACGCCGGCCTGCCCAATCCGATGAGCGAGACCGGCTTCGACGAGACGCCGGAGATCACCGCCGGGCTGCTCGAGGAATTCGCGGCCGCCGGCTTCCTGAACATCGCCGGCGGCTGCTGCGGCACGACGCCGGAGCACATCGCCCGCATCGCCGAGCGCGTCGGCAAGTACAAGCCGCGGGTGCCCGACTTCCGCGCGCTGGCGGCCACGGCATGACGACGCCTCCGCCGCCGCTGAAGCTGTCGGGTCTCGAGCCGGTCCTGATCGGCCAGGGCACGCTGTTCGTCAACATCGGCGAGCGCACCAACGTCACCGGCTCGAAGGCGTTCGCGCGGCTGATCCTGAACGGCCAGTTCGAGGAAGCCCTCAGCGTCGCGCGCCAGCAGGTCGAGAACGGCGCCCAGGTGATCGACATCAACATGGACGAGGCGATGCTCGATTCGAAGGCGGCGATGGTCCGCTTCCTGAATCTGATCGCCGGCGAGCCCGAGATCGCGCGCGTGCCGATCATGATCGACAGCTCCAAGTGGGAGGTGATCGAGGCCGGCCTGCAGTGCATCCAGGGCAAGGGCATCGTCAACTCGATCTCGATGAAGGAGGGCGAGGCTGCCTTCCGCCAGCAGGCCACGCTCGTGCGCCGCTACGGCGCCGCCGCAGTCGTGATGGCGTTCGACGAGAAGGGGCAGGCCGACACGTTCCAGCGCAAGACCGAGATCTGCGCGCGGGCCTACCGGATCCTCGTCGACGAGGTCGGCTTCCCGGCCGAGGACATCATCTTCGA
>CAZZVH010000309.1:0-4845 GCA_964657365.1 uncultured Burkholderiaceae bacterium | reverse complement strand
CCGTCGCGTCTTCAACCTCGTCCTCGGCATCTTCGATCTCCTCATGGCAACCTGGGCCGTCGCGTGCATCGGCAGCGTGTCCGCGCTCATCGTCGGCGCGCTCAGCCGGATGCTCGCGCGGTCGCGCATGCGGAGGGCTGGCCACCGCGATCCGCTCCAGAGCCGGCGCGACTTCGTCGCGAAGCATCCGCGCTCGACGGCGGTGCTCGCCGCGCTTCCCGCGCTCGGCTGGATCGCGTAGGCGTGCATCGACGTCACGTCCTGCCGGACCACCGCGGCGATGCGTTCCGCGGACGTGGCGACACGCGGCTCGGCCACCGCCGACGACGCTTCGCTGCGCGGACCGGCGCCCGGACGCGCACCGCCTCCGAGACGCATCTCGGCCGCGCGCGCATGCGCCGTCAGCCCCTCGCCCCGGGCCAGCTCGGCGGCGATCGGCCCGAGCACCTCGGCGCCGCGCGCGCTGACCTCGATCAGGCTGGTCCGCTTCTGGAAGTCGTAGACGCCGAGCGGCGACGAGAAGCGGGCGGTGCCGGAGGTGGGCAGCACGTGGTTCGGCCCGGCGCAATAGTCGCCGAGGCTTTCGCTCGTGAACGCGCCGAGGAAGATCGCGCCGGCATGGCGAAGCAGCGGCTCCCAGCGGTGCGGGTCCGACGCGCTCACCTCGAGATGCTCCGGCGCGATGCGGTTGCTGATCTCGCACGCCTCTTCCATCGAGCGCGTCAGCACGAGAGCGCCGCGGCCTTCGAGCGACGCGCGGATCACCGCCTGGCGCGGCATCGACGGCAGCAAGCGCTCGATGGCCTCGAACACCTGTTCGATGTAGGCCGCGTCGGGGCACAGCAGGATGCTCTGCGCGAGCTCGTCGTGCTCGGCCTGGCTGAACAGGTCCATCGCCACCCAGTCGGGCGGCGTGCTGCCGTCGGCCAGCACCAGGATCTCGCTCGGCCCGGCGATCATGTCGATGCCGACCGTGCCGAAGACGCGCCGCTTGGCGCTGGCGACATAGGCGTTGCCCGGGCCGGTGATCTTGTGCACCGCCGGGATCGACGCGGTGCCGTAGGCGAGCGCGCCGACCGCCTGCGCGCCGCCGATGGCGAAGACGCGGTCGACGCCGGCGACAGCCGCGGCGGCGAGCACGAGCGGATTGCGCACCGTGCTCGTCACGCCGCCGACCGTGTGCGCCGGCATCGGCGCGACCATGACGATCTCGCCCACCCCTGCCACCTTCGCCGGCACCGCGCTCATCAGCACGCTCGACGGGTAGGCCGCCTTGCCGCCCGGCACGTAGATGCCGACGCGATCGAGCGGCGTCACCTTCTGGCCGAGCAGCGTGCCGTCGGCGTCGTGGTAGCGCCAGCTCCGGCCGGCGATCTCGCGCTGCCGCTCGTGGAAATCGCGGACGCGGGCGGCGGCGGCGTCGAGCGCGTGGCGCTGCGCGGCGGGCAGGGAGTCGAGGGCGGCGAACAGCGCGTGGCGCGGCACTTCGAGCTCGCCCATCGATGCGGCGACGCTGCCGTCGAAGCGGCGCGTGTACTCGAGCACGGCCGCGTCGCCACGGGCGCGCACGTCGGCCAGGATCGCGGCGACGCTGGCCTCGACCTCGGCATCCACTTCCGCCGAGTAGGCCAGCACGGCCGCCAGGCGCGACTCGAAATCGGCATCCGTCGTCGCCAGCCGGCGCAGGCGCAAGCTCATGCTTTCGCTCCGGCCGACGCCTGCGCGACCGCACGCTCCAGCGCATCGACGATCGCGCGGATCGGCTCGCGCTTCAGCTTGAGCGCCGCCTTGTTGACGACCAGGCGCGCCGAGATCTGCATGATCTCCTCGACCTCGGCGAGCGCGTTCGCGCGCAGCGTGTTGCCCGACGCGACCAGATCGACGATGGCCTCGGCGAGGCCGGTCAGGGGCGCCAGCTCCATCGAGCCGTAGAGCTTGATCAGGTCGACGTGGACGCCCTTGTCGGCGAAGTGATCGCTGGCGATGCGGGTGAACTTGGTGGCGACGCGCAGGCGCGAGCCCTGGGTCACGGCCGCGGCGTAGTCGAAGCCGACCGGCGCGGCGACGCTCATCCGGCAGCGCGCGACGCCGAGATCGAGCGGCCGGTACAGGCCCTCGCCGCCATGCTCGATGAGCGTGTCGAGGCCGACCACGCCGAGATCGGCGCCGCCGTGCTGGACGTAGGTCGGAACGTCGCTGGCTCGCACGAGGACGATGCGCAGATCGGCCCGGGAGGTCTGGACGATGAGCTTGCGGCTGGTTTCCGGATCGTCCGTCAGCGCGATGCCCGCCGCGGCGAGCAGCGGCAGCGTCTCGTCGAGGATGCGGCCTTTCGACAACGCGAGCGTGATCACGCCTGCGCTCCGATGGACACGACCGTGATCACGTCACGACCCGGCGACGCGCTCGATGTCGGCGCCGAGCGTGCGCAGCTTCGCCTCCATGCGGTCGTAGCCACGGTCGAGGTGGTAGATGCGATCGACCGTCGTGACGCCGTCGGCGACGAGGCCGGCGATGACGAGGCCGGCCGAGGCGCGCAGGTCGGTCGCCATGACGGCCGCGCCGGACAGCTTCTCGACGCCCTGGACCACGGCGACGCGGCCGTCGACCTCGATCCGCGCACCGAGCCGAAGCAGCTCGGGCACGTGCATGAAGCGGTTCTCGAAGATCGTCTCGGCCACGTTCGCCGTGCCCTCGGCGATGCAGTCGAGCGCCATGAACTGGGCCTGCATGTCGGTCGGGAATGCAGGGTACTCGCTGGTGCGGAAGCCGACCGCACGCGGCCTGCCGCCGGCGCGCACGCGAACCCAGTCGTCGCCGGATTCGATGACCGCGCCGGCTTCGCGCAGCTTGTCGATCACCGCCTCGAGATGCAAGGCGCGCGCGCCGCGCAGCACCACGTCGCCGCCGGCGGCAGTGACCGCGCACAGGAACGTGCCGGCCTCGATCCGGTCGGGGACGATGCGGTGCGCGACGCCGTGCAGCTCGCGCACGCCCTCGATGCGGATGCGGCTCGTGCCATGGCCCTCGATGCGCGCGCCCATCGCGATCAGCATCTCGGCCAGGTCGGGCACCTCCGGCTCCTGCGCCGCGTTCTCGAGCACCGTCTCGCCATCGGCCAGCGTCGCGGCCATCAGCAGGTTCTCGGTGCCTGTCACGGTGACCATGTCGGTCGAGATGCGGGCGCCTTTCAGCCGCTCGGCCCGGGCGACGATGTAGCCGTGCTCGACCGTGACCTCGGCGCCGAGCGCCTGCAGCCCCTTGATGTGCTGGTCGACCGGCCGGGTGCCGATGGCGCAGCCGCCGGGCAGCGAGACGCGCGCCTCGCCGAATCGCGCCAGCAGCGGGCCGAGCACGAGGATCGAGGCGCGCATCGTCTTGACGAGGTCGTAGGGCGCTTCCTTGCTGGAGATCCGGCGTGCGTCGAGGGAGACGGTCGCTTCCGCGTCGCCGTCGGGCCGCTCGGCGACGACGCCCATCGTGCGCAGCAGCTTCAGCATCGTCGTCACGTCGTGCAGGCGCGGCACGTTCGAGAGCAGCACCGGCTCGGCAGTGAGCAGGGCCGCGCAGAGCTCGGGCAGCGCCGCGTTCTTGGCGCCCGAGATGGCGATCTCGCCGGCGAGTCGCCGGCCGCCGCGGATGCGGAGTGAGTCCATGGGCGTGGGTCCTGTCGACGCGCTGGGCGCGCGTCAGGCCGGATCGGTTCGGTATTCGGAAGGCGTGAGGGTCTTCATCGACAGCGCGTGGATCTGCTCGCGCATGCGGTCGCCGAGGGCGCGGTAGACGCGCTGGTGTCGGGCGATCCGGTTCGTGCCTTCGAATTCTGCCGAGACGATGGTCGCGAAGAAATGCCTCCCGTCGCCCTCGACCTCGACGTGCTCGCAGGCGAGGTTGTCGGAGATGAAGCGCTCGATGTCGGTGGGTGTGGGCTCGGCCATCGGCCGATGTTAGCGCGGACCTGCGTCTCGCCGGCCGCGGCCGGGCACGAGGAAGTCGAAATCGCAGCCTTCGTCGGCCTGCAGGACGGAGCGGTGGAAGAGCGCCGCGTAGCCGCGATCGGGCGTCGGCGCAGCTCCCGGCGCGCCGGCGCGCTCGAACTCGGCGCCGCGGCGGGCGAGCTCGGCGTCGTCGACCAGCAGGTCGAGCGTGCGCGCGGCGACGTCGAGGCGGATGGTGTCGCCGTTGCGGACCAGCGCCAGCGGGCCGCCGAGGGCCGCCTCGGGCACCAGATGCAGCACGATGGTGCCGAAGGCGGTGCCGCTCATGCGCGCGTCGGAGATGCGCACCATGTCCTTGACGCCCTGCATCGCCAGCTTCTTCGGGATCGGCAGGTAGCCGGCCTCGGGCATGCCCGGCGCGCCGATCGGGCCGGCGTTGCGCAGCACCAGCACGTCGTCGGCGGTGACGTCGAGCTCGGGCGAATCGACGCGCAGCGCCATGTCCTCGACGTTCTCGAAGACGACCGCGCGGCCGGTGTGCGTCATCAGCGCCGGGCTGGCGGCCGATTGCTTGATGATGGCGCCCCGCGGCGCCAGATTGCCGCGCAGCACGGCCATGCTGCCGCTGGCGCTGATCGGATTCGCGCTGGTGCGGATGACATCCTGATGCTCGCTCGTGTCCACCGCCGCGGCCACGTCGCGCAGCGTCCTGCCCTCGACCGTGCGCGCGTCGAGATCGAGCTGGCCGCTCAGCTCGTGCATGAGCCGCGGCACGCCGCCGGCCCAGTGGAAATGCTCCATGTAGTGCTTGCCGGACGGCTTCAGGTCGATCAGCACCGGCACCTCGCGGCCGAGACGGTCGACCTCGTCGAGATCGATGGGCAGGCCGAGCCGGCCGGCCGCGGCC
>CAZZVH010000308.1:0-4853 GCA_964657365.1 uncultured Burkholderiaceae bacterium | reverse complement strand
ATGGTCAACCAGCTGCTGGCGATGGCGCGGGCGGAGCATGAGGAACCCGATTCGCTGCAGGTGGTCATCGCACTGGCGTCGCTGGCCCGCGACACGGTGCGCGACTTCGTGCCACGTGCGCTGGAGCGAGGCATCGATCTCGGCTACGAGGGCCCGAACGCGGGCGGCGCGGCGAGGGCCGGCGGCCCGCAGGACGCGAGCGACGACGCGAACGGGCCGCGCATCGTCGGCAATGCGCTGCTGCTGCGCGAGCTGCTTCGCAACCTGGTCGACAACGCCCTGCTCTACACGCCGCGTGGCGGAACGGTGACCGTGCGCGTGATCGACGAACCGCTCGCGGAGCTCGCTTTGCTGCAGGTCGAGGATTCCGGCCCGGGCATCCCGCCGGCCGAGCGCGAGCAGGTGTTCCGGCCGTTCTACCGGGCGCTCGGCACCGGCGTCGACGGCTCGGGGCTGGGCCTGGCGATCGCCCGCGAGATCGCGACACGACACGGCGCCGAGATCGTTCTCGACGATACCGATGCGCGCCGGCGCGAGGTGCCCGATCCGACCGGCGCCGCCGGGCCGGGCGCCGTGTTCACGGTGCGCTTCAAGACCGCCTCGCGCTCGTCGCGGGAGGCTGGGAGCGATGCGGGTCCGCTGCCCGCGCGGCCGGCGGACGCGGCGTCGGGTCTGGTCTAGACGCGTGCCGGCAGGACGGTGCGGGCGTCGAGCACGGCCTCGGGCGCATCGGCCTCCAGTGCGGTCTCGCCGTCGAGCTCGCCGCGCAGGCGGGCGGTGTCGAGATCGCCGGTCCACTTGGCGACGACGATCGTGGCGACGCCGTTGCCGACGAGGTTGGTCAGCGCGCGCGCTTCCGACATGAAGCGGTCGATGCCGAGGATCAGCGCCAGCCCCGCGACCGGCACGTGGCCCACTGCCGACAGCGTCGCCGCGAGGACGATGAAGCCGCTGCCGGTGACGCCCGCGGCGCCCTTGGACGTCAGCAGCAGCACCGCCAGCAGCGTGATCTGCTGGCCGAGCGTCATCGGCGTGTTGGTCGCCTGGGCGATGAAGACCGCAGCCATCGTCAGGTAGATCGAGGTGCCGTCGAGGTTGAACGAATAGCCGGTCGGGATGACCAGCCCGACCACCGATTTCCTGGCGCCCAGGTTCTCCATCTTGGCCATCATCCGCGGCAGCACCGACTCCGAGCTCGACGTGCCGAGAACGATCAGCAGCTCCTCCTTGATGTAGAGGACGAACTTGAAGATCGAGAAGCCGTGGAAGCCGGCGATCAGGCCGAGCACGCCGAAGACGAACACCAGGCAGGTGCCGTAGAACGTCGCCATCAGGTAGCCGAGCTGCGCCAGCGAGCCGACGCCGAACTTGCCGATCGTGAAGGCCATCGCGCCGAACGCGCCGATCGGCGCCACCCGCATGATGATGCCGACGATGCCGAACAGCACGTGCGAGGTCTTCTCGACGAAGTCGAACACCAGCGTGCCGCGGCCGCCGAAGCGGTGCAGCGCGAAGCCGAACAGCACCGCGAACAGCAGCACCTGCAGGATCTCGCCCTTGGCGAAGGCATCGACCACCTGGGCCGGGATGATGCCGAGCAGGAAGTCGACCGTGCCCTGCAGCTTGCCGGGCTCGACGAACGCGGCGATGCCCTTGGTGTCGAGCGACTTGACGTCGATGTTCATGCCGGCGCCCGGCTGGACGACGTTGATGATGACCAGGCCGACGATCAGCGCGACCGTGCTCACGACCTCGAAGTAGAGGAGCGCCAGGCCGCCGGTCTTGCCGACCTTCTTCATGTCTTCCATGCCGGCGATGCCGACCACGACGGTGCAGAAGATGATCGGCGCGATCATCATCCGGATCAGCTTGATGAAGCCGTCGCCGAACGGCTTCATCGCCTCGCCCGCCTGCGGCCAGAAGTGGCCGAGGATCACGCCGATGACGATCGCCGTGATGACTTGCGCGTAGAGGGACTTGTAGAGCGGCCGGCGGTTCGGGTCGTGGTCCATCGTGTCGTCTCCAGGTTGCCGATCGGTGTCGGCATGCCGGGACTCTAGCCTGCCGCTCAGCTCTGCACGAGCCTTCTGCTCTTGGCGATCGACATCAGGATGCCGATGCCGAGCCCGAGGATGACCATCGCCGTGCCGCCGTAGCTCACGAACGGCAGCGGCACGCCGACGACAGGCAGGATGCCGCTCACCATGCCCATGTTGACGAACGCATAGGTGAAGAAGCTGAGCGTGATCGAGCCGGCGAGCAGGCGCGTGAACACGGTCGGCGCCTCGGCCGCGATCATCAGGCCGCGGAAGATGAGGAAGACGAAGGCGAGCACCAGGCCGACGCCGCCGACCAGCCCGAACTCCTCCGAGTAGGCGGCGAAGATGAAGTCGGTGGTGCGCTCGGGAATGAACTCGAGGTGCGTCTGCGTGCCCTTCATGAAGCCCTTTCCGGTGGTCCCGCCGGAGCCGATCGCGATCTCGCCCTGGATGATGTGGAAGCCCTTGCCGAGCGGGTCGGTGGTCGGATCGAGCAGGGTGCAGACGCGGTTCTTCTGGTACTCGCGCAGCATCGGCCACTTGACCTCGGGCTGGCAGATCCGGTCTTCGCTGACGATGATCGCCGTCACCGCGGCGGCGCCGAGCAGGGCGATCGGCAGGATCAGCTTCCACGACAGGCCGGCGAAGAAAATCACGTAGAAGCCGGCCGAGAGCACCAGGATCGCGGTGCCGAGATCGGGCTGCTTGACGATCAGCCCGACCGGCGCCAGCACCAGGATCGCGGCGATCAGGAAGTCGAGCGCGCGCAGCTGGCCTTCGCGCCGCTGGAACCACCACGCGAGCATCAGCGGCATCGCGATCTTCAGGATCTCGCTCGGCTGGATCGTCACGCCGATGTTGAGCCAGCGCGTCGCACCCTTGCGCGTGACGCCCAGGCCGGGCAGGGCGGTGGCGACCAGCAGCAGCACGCCGATCAGATAGAGCGGCACTGCCAGGCGCATCAGGTGCTGCGGCGGCACCTGCGCGACCACGAACAGCACGACGATGGCGATGATCATGTTGCGGGCGTGGTCGCTGAAGCGCGTTCCCTGGTCGAAGCCGGCCGAATACATCGTCATCAGGCCGATCGCCGCGAGCAGCGCAACAGCGAGCACGAGGGGGAAATCGAAGCCACGCCACATCGGCCGCGTCCGCTGCCAGAGCGACGGCTTGTCGAAGACCGCGCTCATCGGGTGGCCGGGCGCGTCGTCATGGCTTCGGCGCGACGGCGGCGGTGCGCAGCGCCACGGCGTCGATGTGCGCGTCGGTACGCACTGCCACGCGTGCGGCCCCGCCGCCATCGACCGTCGCACCCTCGAGCGCAACATCGGCCGCGTTGCGCTGCACGCCCGTCGGCACCGTCGACAGGCCCTGCTGCGTGGCGGCGATGTCGGCTTCGCTCGGGTACTTGCCGGTGAGCACGTAGTCGAACACGCGCCGTGCGATCGGCGCTGCCGCGCCGGCGCCGAAGCCGGCGTTCTCGACCACCAGCGCGATCGCGATCTGCGGAGCTTCGAGCGGCGCGAAGGCGGTGTAGAGCGCGTGGTCGCGGTGGCGTTCGTCGACCTTGCTGGCGTTGTACTTCTCGTTCGCCTTGATCTCGACCACCTGCGCCGTGCCTGTCTTGCCGGCCGACTTGTACGGCGCGCCGACGAACACCTTCGCCGAGGTGCCTTCCTGCGTCACGCCGTACAGCGCGTTGTGGATGATGGCGACGTTCTCCGGCTTCCAGCCCAGGTCGGGCAGGGCCGGGAAGGCGAGCGGCTTCGAGGAACGCGTCTCGTAGTTCTCGACCGCCCGCACCAGATGCGGCGTGAAGCGGTGCCCGCCCCCCGCCATGGTCGCCTCGGCTTGCGCCAGCTGCAGCATCGTGAACGAGTTGTAGCCCTGGCCGATGCCGAGCGAGATGGTCTCGCCGGCGTACCATTTCTGCGCTTCCTTCTTCTTGTAGGCGTTGCGCTTCCATTCGGTCGAGGGCAGCGTGCCGCGCAGCTCGCCCTGCACGTCGATGCCGGTGATCTGGCCGAAGCCGATCGGCGCCATGAAGTCGTGCATGGCGTCGACGCCGAGATCGTTGGCCAGCATGTAGTAGTAGGTGTCGCAGGAGTCGACGATCGACTTGTACATGTCGACGGTGCCGTGCCCGCCTTCCTTGTCGTCGCGGAACTTGTGGCCGCCGAAATTGAAATAGCCGGGGTCGAAGATGGTCTGCTGCGGCGTGCGCTTGCCGAGCGCGAGCGCGGCCATCGCCAGGAACGGCTTGTAGGTCGAGCCCGGCGGATACGTGCCGCGCAGGGCACGGTTGAGGAGCGGCTTGTCGGGCGATTCGTTGAGCGCCTTCCAGTTGTCGACGTCGATGCCGTCGACGAACAGGTTCGGGTCGAAATTCGGCTTGCTGACGAAGGCGAGGATCTCGCCGTTGCGCGGGTCGATGGCCACGAGCGCGCCGCGCCGGTCGCCGAACAGCTCCTCGACCAGCGCCTGGAGGCGGATGTCGATCGACATCACGAGCGCGTTGCCGGGCGTCGCCGGGCTCGCCTTGAGGCGGCGCACCGCGCGGCCGCTCGCGCTCATCTCCACTTCCTCGAAGCCGGTGCTGCCGTGCAGCTCGCTCTCGTAGCTCTGCTCGACGCCGAGCTTGCCGATGTAGTCGGTGCCGCGGTAGTTGGCGAGGTCGTTTTCCGACCACGTGTCTTCCATCGCCTCCTTCTCGCCGGGATTGATGCGGCCGATGTAGCCGATCAGATGGCTGCCGACCTCGCCGAGCGGATAGCTGCGAAAGAGCCGCGCCTTGATCTCGACGCCGTCGAAGCG
>CAZZVH010000307.1:0-4854 GCA_964657365.1 uncultured Burkholderiaceae bacterium | reverse complement strand
CTTGGAGTTCGAGGTGTAGTCGGTGCGGGTCAGCGGCACGACCAGCGGGCCGGCATTGGCGAGGACGGCCAGACGCCCGGCCGCGAACAGACCGGCGACCTCGGGCATGCTGGGATGCAAGGCGTACGTGTTGGCCGCGTTCTCCGGCGAGGCCGTGAACTTCGGCGCGATGGCGAGCACGCCACCGAGCCGGGCCGGCGAGGCCCGCACGGCGTTGCCGTTGGGCACGGTGCCCGGCGCCAGCAGCGCGATCGGGTCGTTGCCGGTGTTGCGCATGCGGGTGTATTCGTTGAACGACGCCGCATCGGTGCGCAGCACCATGTTCGACGAATCGTTGCCGCCGTAGAGGAACAGGCAGACGATGGCCTTGTAGTCGGTCGCGGTCTGGGCCACGGCCGTGCCGAGGCTGGCGAGGTTCAGGGCGAAGGGCGCGGCGGCGCTGCCGACCGAGCCGGAGACCACCGACGCGGTGCGCAGGAACTGGCGTCGGGACGCGTTGAGTTGTGACATGGTCGATTCCCTCTTATTTCTGGATCAGGTAGTCGGGCGAGGCCATCGACAGGAAGACCGCGATGTAGACCCGATCGAGCTTGGCTGCGTCGATCTGCGCCTGGTTGGTCGGTGTCGTCGTCGCCACCGCGCTGGCGGCCGTGCCGGCCGGATACGTCGGGGCGGGAATGACGCGGCTGCCGGCCGCGGCCGAGATCTGCGTCTTCAGGGCATCGGGCATCGTGCCGCCGAACAGCAGGAGGTTCATGCGGTCGACCAAAGCGTCGGGCGTCTCGGCGAGCGCCTTCTCCGCCGTGTAGTCCTGACGAATGTCGCGCGACGTGTCGACCGTGGTCCAGGCGCGGACGAAGTTCATGTAGCCGGCGACCGAGAGCTCGTCGGTGATCTGCATCTCCGGTACGACCAGGCCGGCCGCGCTGAGGGCGTCGCCTGACGGCACGTAGCCGGGGCGGAAGTAGTTGAAGACCGTCGGCGCGAACATCGGCGTCTGGCCGAGCTTGGTGGCAGGATCGTCGGTCAGGCCGATGCCGGTGTAGCGCCCGCTCACCGAGGTGGCGTTGAACGCGCGCAGCATCTGCGACAGGCGCAGCAGCGGCTCGCGCAGCTTGCCGGCGCTGGTCGACGTGCTCAGCGTGCGCGCTTCCGGATCGAGCAGGATCGCCTGCCAGACCGATTTCATGTCGCCGCGCACGCCCTTGCCGTTGTCGTTGAACACCGCCGCGACGCGGCCGACGTAGGCCGGGCTCGGGTTGCTCGTCACCAGGCGCTGGATCAGCTGCTTGCCGACGAACGGGCCGACGTTCGGATTGTTGAACAGCGTGTCGAGCGCGATCTTGATGTCGCCCACCGTGTCGGGCGTGGTCTGCGGCGCAATGGTCACGCCCAGGAAGGTCTTGGCGCTGATCGAGTGGAAGCTCGTGTTCGCGGTGTACTGGTTGTAGTCCTGCATCGGCTGCCAGTCGCGCGAGACGTCCGGGCTGTTGCCGAAGAAACGCGTGTTGGTGCGGTCGGTCAGGTTCGGGCCGGCATACCAGCTCAGGCCGGTGAAGACCTGCGACAGGCCGCTCAGGTCGGCCGACGTATACGCGGGCGTCGGCGCGCCGTTGGAGCCGTTGACGGGCGAGCCGTCGGCATTGAGCTTGTACTGGCCGACGGTGAACAGCTGCGTGATCTCGCGGGCGAAGTTCAGGTCGGGGACGCGACCGGTGGTCGGGTCTTCCTTCTGGTTCTTCAGGTGCGACAGGAAGATGCCCATCATCGGGTGATAGGTGACGCCTTCCATCAGGTCGCGGAAGTTGCCGAAGGCGTTGGCGCCGAGCATGTCGTAGTACGACGCGACGCCCCGCGGCTGGGCCGCGACCGTCGCGTTCGAGAACGAGACGACGAACAGCTCGGACAGCGCGAACGCGGCGCGCTGGCGCAGCTGGTCGTCGCCGCCGAGCGCCTGCGTCCACCAGGAGTCGAAGAAGTTGGTCTGGCTCACCGTGGTGCCGATCGCGACGGCGTCGGCGGTGGCCTGGTTCAGGTACAGGCGATGCAGCGTCTGCGGCTTCGCGAACTGCTCGTCGAACCAGGCGCTGTACGACATCGACGACAGATGATCGATGTCGGTCGCACTGGCGCCCATGGTCGACTGGCCGAGGAAACGGGAAGCCTCGGCCTGGGTCGGCGTGCTGGTGACGCTGACCGGCGTCGAGCCCGTGTCGGTGGAATCCTTGCCGCCGCCGCAAGCCGCGATGGCCAGCACGATCGCCGAGGCGACCGCGACCCGGCCGAGCCGCGTAACGCGCCCGCCACCATTCATTTCCAGTTTCTTGACTTCTTGCACTGTGACCCCCGGGAGACCGACACAACAATTGCTGACTCCGCCCACAACGCAGAGTGCGTGCCAAGCGGCCGGCGGATTCTCAGCGGGGGAAATGCCTCTGCGGAACGTCAAAAGTTGACAGTCGGCGGATGACTTTCAGCGCGACACAACGGATGCCGCCGCCGCGTTCTGCGACTGTTGCAAACGAATGCGCCAGATGTCAGCGAATGTGTCCGGTGCCGGGCGATCGCAACATGCCGCGACGCGGGCGGACGGGTCTCCGGATCAGAGCAAGGGCATCAGCGCCCGTTCGGCGTCGTCTTGCGTCAGCGCACTGCGCCGCGCCCAGTCGCGCAGCTGATCGGGGCCGATCTTGCCGACGTTGAAGTACTGCGCGTCGGGGTGCGCCAGGTAGAAGCCGCTGACGCTGGCCGCCGGCAGCATGGCCAGGTTCTCCGTCAGGCTCATGCCGATGTCGGCGCAGCCGAGCACCTGGAACATCTCGCGCTTGACGCGGTGGTCGGGACACGCCGGATAGCCGGGCGCCGGCCGGATGCCGCGATAGCGCTCGGCGACCAGCTCGGCGACCGGCAACGACTCGCCGGCCGCGTAGCCCCAGAGATCGGTGCGAACGCGACGGTGCAGCGACTCGGCGAAGGCCTCGGCGAGACGATCGGCCAGCGCCTTCAGCATGATGCCGCTGTAGTCGTCGAGGTCGGCCTCGAACTGGCGTTCCTTCTTCTCGGCACCGATGCCCGCGGTGACCGCGAACATGCCGATGTAGTCGTCGCGGCCCGAGCCCTTCGGCGCGATGTAGTCGGCGAGGCACCGGTTCGGCCGCCTCACGCCGTCGACCACCGGCCGCACGCTCTGCATGCGCAGGCCGCGCCAGGTCATCAGCACCTCCGTGCGCGATGCGTCGGCGTAGATCTCGATGTCGTCGTCGCCGACGGTCGCGGCCGGATAGAGGCCGACGATGCCGTTGGCCGTCAGCCAGCGGCCTTCGATGATCCGGCGCAGCATCCGCTTGCCGTCCGACAGCACGCGGCGCGCCGATTCGCCGACGATGTCGTCGGTGAGGATCGCGGGGAACGGGCCGGCCAGGTCCCAGGTCTGGAAGAACGGCGCCCAGTCGATGACCTCGGCGATCTCGGCGAGGTCCTGGTTCTTGAGCACGCGGCGGCCGGTGAACTTCGGCACCGGCGGCATGTACGCGCTCCAGTCGACCGGCGTCTTGTTGGCTCGGGCCTCGGCGAGCGAGACCAGCGGCGTCGCCTTCTTGCTGGCGTGCTGGTCGCGCACCCGGACGTAGTCGGCTTCGAGATCGGCGATGTAGGCGGCGGCGCGGTCGTCGCTCAGCAGCTCGCTGCAGACGCCGACCGAGCGGCTCGCATCGGGCACGTAGACGACCGGCCCGTCGTAGTGCGGCGCGATCTTCACCGCGGTGTGGACGCGGCTCGTGGTGGCGCCGCCGATCAGCAGCGGGATCTTGCGGATTCGGAAGAAGTCGTCGCGCTGCATCTCGGCGGCGACGTGCTGCATCTCCTCGAGGCTCGGCGTGATCAGCCCCGAGAGGCCGATGATGTCGGCGCCCTCGACCTTGGCCCGCGCCAGGATGTCCTGGCACGCGACCATCACGCCCATGTTGACGACCTCGAAGTTGTTGCACTGGAGGACGACGGTGACGATGTTCTTGCCGATGTCGTGGACGTCGCCCTTGACGGTCGCGATGACGATCTTGCCCTTCGCCTTCGCCTCGCCGCCGCCTTCGATCAGGGCCAGCTTCTCGGCCTCGATGTAGGGCAGCAGGTGGGCCACCGCCTGCTTCATGACACGCGCCGACTTCACCACCTGCGGCAGGAACATCTTGCCCTGGCCGAACAGGTCGCCGACGATGTCCATGCCGGCCATCAGCGGCCCTTCGATGACATGCAGCGGCCGGCCGCCCTCGGCCTGGATGCGCTGCCAGGCGGCCTCGGTGTCCTCGACGATGAAGTCGGTGATGCCGTGCACGAGCGCGTGGCTCAGCTTCTCGTCGACCGTCTTCGGATGCTCCGGCGTGCCGCGCCAGGCGAGCCGCGCCGAGTCGTCGCGCGAGACGCCCTTGGCGTGCTCGGCGACCTCGATCAGGCGCTCGCCGGCGGTGGCCGCGGGTTCGCCCGGCTTGAGCTTCGGCTGGCGGTTCAGCACCACGTCCTCGACGCGCTCGCGCAGGTCGGGATCGAGGTCGTCGTAGACGCCCATCATCCCGGCGTTGACGATCCCCATGTCCATGCCGGCCTGGATCGCGTGATACAGGAACACGGTGTGGATGGCTTCGCGCACCGGGTCGTTGCCGCGGAACGAGAAGCTGACGTTCGAGACGCCGCCGGAGACCTTGGCGCCCGGCAGGTTCTGCTTGATCCAGCGCGTCGCCTCGATGAAGTCGACGGCGTAGTTGTCGTGCTCCTCGATGCCGGTGGCGATCGCGAAGATGTTCGGGTCGAAGATGATGTCCTCGGCCGGGAAGCCGACCTCGTCGACGAGGATCCGGTAGG
>CAZZVH010000306.1:0-4935 GCA_964657365.1 uncultured Burkholderiaceae bacterium | reverse complement strand
TACTGGCTGACCAACAACATCCTGTCGATCGCCCAGCAGTACGTCATCAACAAGCGGCTCGGGGTGCTCGGCAAGTAGAGCCGCGCCGCCCGGCGGCTGCGCGCGAGAATCCGCCGTGCCGTCTCTCCTGCTCCGCCGTGACGATCCGATCGTCGCCATCGCCACGGCGAGCGGCCGCGGCGCGATCGGCATCCTGCGCATCTCCGGACGCGACCTGTCCGGCCTGATCGAGGCCGTCTGCGGGCGCCGGCTCAAGCCGCGTCACGCCACGGTCCTGCCCTTTCTCGACGCCGGCGGTGCCGCCATCGACAGGGGCTTGGCCATCCACTTTCCCGCACCCCACGCGTACACCGGCGAAGACGTGCTCGAGCTGCAGGCGCACGGCGGCCCGGTCGTGCTGCAGCTGTTGCTCGCGCGCTGCCTGCAAGCGGCTTCCGAAGCCGCCATCACGGACGGGCCGCCACGCCTGCCGAACCTTCGCCTGGCCGAGCCCGGCGAATTCACCGAGCGCGCGTTTCTCAACGACAAGCTCGACCTGGCCCAGGCCGAAGCCGTCGCCGACCTGATCGATGCCAGCACGGAAGCGGCCGCGCGCTCGGCCGCGCGTTCGCTCGACGGCGCGTTCTCGGCCCGCATCGACACGCTGGCCGGGCAGATCGTCGCGCTCCGCCTGCTGGTCGAGGCGACGCTCGATTTCCCCGAGGAAGAGATCGAGTTCCTGGAGCGCGCCGGCGCCAGGCAACGGCTGGCGGCGGCCACGGCCCAGCTCGACGCCGTGCTGGCCACGGCCAGGCAGGGCGCCTTGCTGCGCGACGGCGTGCGTGTCGTCCTGGCCGGCCAGCCCAACGTCGGCAAGAGCTCGCTGCTCAACGCGCTGGCCGGCGCCGAGCTGGCGATCGTCACGCCGATCGCCGGAACCACCCGCGACCGGATCGGCCAGACCATCCAGATCCAGGGCGTGCCGATCCACGTCACCGACACCGCCGGCCTGCGCGACTCGAGTGACGAGGTCGAGCGCATCGGCGTCGCCCGGTCCTGGTCGGCGATCGACGACGCCGATGTCGTCGTCTTCCTGCACGACGCGACGCGAGCCGGCGAGCCGGGCTACGACGCGGGCGAAGCCGCCATCGACGAACGGCTGCGGCCGGCCGCCGCTCGCGTCCTGCACGTCGTCAACAAGATCGACATGGTGGCCGCACATGAGCCAGCGGACACGAGCGCGGAGCGCCACGGAAGCGGCGCCACCAGGATCTCCGCGACCACCGGTCGAGGTCTCGACGCGTTGCGCGCCGCGCTGCTCGGCCGCGCCGGCTGGCAGGCCGAGACCGAAGGCGTCTTCATCGCCCGCGCCCGCCATCTCGACGCGCTCGGCCGCGCCCGCGGCCACCTCGTCATGGCCGACGCGCACGCCAGTGCCGGCGACGCCGCGCTCGATCTCGTCGCCGAGGAACTCCGGCTGGCCCACGACGCCCTCGGCGAGATCACGGGCGCGTTCAGTGCCGACGATCTCCTGGGTGCCATCTTCAGCCGCTTCTGCATCGGCAAATAGTCCGGAAGGACGGTCGTGGAGCGCGTCCCCGTCGTTCCGGCGACCAGCGGGGCCGCCCAACCGACAAATGGGAACGCTTCCTTGCAGTTGCGCTTGGGACAGGGCCTTCCCGGCACCCGATAATTGCGGCAGATGCTCCCGACCCCAGTCGGCGAGGCGCCCGGAGGCAGCAGCAGATGGAAATCGATGAACTGGTCACAGCCGTGCAGACGCTCAACGCGGAAGACGCGTTCCGTGCCCGACTGACGATCGAGAACTGGCGCGTGGTCGCGCCCTACCTGGCTCGCTACGACATCCGTGCCGGCGACCTTCTCATCAAGCAGGGCGATTCCGATCGCTCGATGTACTTCATCGGCCAGGGCAGCATGCAGGTGTTCGTGACCGGCGGCCCGCCAGGCAGCAACAAGGTCGCGATCCTGCGCGCCGGCGCCGTGGTCGGCGAGCCGGGCCTGTTCGGTGACACGCCGCGCACCGCGAACGTCGAGGCGATGACGCCGTGCACCGTCTGGGCCCTGCGCGGGCCGCGCATGGAAGAGCTGGCGCAACGCTCGCCGGCGCTCGCGCTGGAGTTGCTGCGCGCCGCCGGCGCTGTCATGGCGACCCGCATGCGCGCCACGCTGGCACGGCAGGCGCCGTTCACCTGACGCACGGCGCTCGCGCCTCAGTTCGACTGCAGCATCCTGCCCTCGGCCAGCGCCAGGGCTTCCGGCAAGCCAGAGAGCACGAGCGTGTCGCCGGGAGCGACGCGCAGCGATGCGTTCGGTTCCAGCACGGCGCCCGAGGCACGTCGCAACGACACCACCGTGACACCGTCGCCTGCGAGGGCGGCATCCGATAGCGATCGACCGATGTTCGTGCTGGCCGCCGGCAAGGTGACGCTCAGCAGGCGGGCATGCTGCAGCTCGTCGGGCGTGTCGTCGTCGGCGCCGTGGAAGTAGCCGCGCAGCAACCCGTAGCGCACGTCGCGCTGCTCCTGCACGACGCGCAGCACCCGGCGCATCGGCACGCCGACCAGCGCCAGCGCATGGCTGGCCAGCATCAGCGAGCCCTCGATCGCTTCCGGCACGACCTCGGTGGCGCCCGCGGCGCGGAGGCGCTCGATGTCGGCGTCGTCGATGGTCCGCACGACGACCGGCACCTGCGGCGCGTGCGCCTGCACGAGATGCAGGATCTTCAGCGCCGAGGGCGTGTCGTGGTAGCTCACGACGACGGCGCTGGCCCGCGCCAGCCCGGCGGCGACGAGACTCTGCAGCCGCGCCGCGTCGCCGAAGACGACGCTCTGGCCGGCCGACGCGGCCTGGCGGACGCGGTCCGGGTCGAGGTCGAGCGCGATGTAGGCGATCTTCTCGTGCTCGAGCAGCCGCGCCAGGTTCTGGCCGCTGCGGCCGAAGCCGCAGATGATGATGTGCGCGTCGGCGTTGATCGCGCGCTTGGCGATCGTGGTCATCGCCACCGACTGCAGCAGCCAGTCGTTGGCCGAGAGCCGCATGACGATCCGGTTGCTGGCCATGAAGACGAACGGGGTCGCCAGCATCGACAGCACCATGCTCGCGAGCACCGGCGTCTGCACCGACTCGGGCAGGAGCTGCCGTTCGGTGGCGAGGGCGAGCAGCACGAAGCCGAACTCGCCCGCCTGGGCGAGATAGAGGCCGGTGCGCAGGGCCACGCCCGGCGCCGCGCCGAAGGCCCGCGCCAGCAGCGTGACGAGCCCCAGCTTGAAGCCGACCGGAAGGATGGTCAGCACCAGCACCAGCGCCCACTGGTGCAGCACGGCCGGCCCGTCGAGCCGCATGCCGACCGTGATGAAGAAGAGACCGAGCAGGACGTCGTGGAACGGCCGGATGTCGGTCTCGACCTGGTGCTTGAACTCGGTCTCGGCGATCAGCATGCCGGCGACGAAGGCGCCCAACGCGAGCGAAAGGCCGGCCAGCTCGGTCAGCCAGGCCAGCCCGAGCGTCACCAGCAGCAGGTTGAGGATGAAGAGCTCCTCGCTCTTGCGCCGCACCACCAGCGTCAGCCACCAGCGCATGACCCGCTGGCCGCCGACCAGCAGCACGCCGAGCAGCACCGCCGCCTTGACGACCGCGATCGCCAGCTCCTGCAGCAGCGCCTCGGGCGACGAGCCGAGCGCCGGGATCAGCACCAGCAACGGCACCACGGCGAGATCCTGGAACAGCAGCACGCCCATCACGCGCCGGCCGTGCTCGCTCTCGAGCTCGAGCCGGTCGGCCATCAGCTTGACGACGATCGCGGTCGAGCTCATCGCCAGGGCGCCGCCGAGCGCCACGGCGCTCTGCCAGCCGAGGCCCCAGGCGCGGCCCGTCAGCGCGAGGGCCCAGGCGAGCAGCGCGTTGCCGGCGACGGTCACGAGCACGGTCAGCACGACCTGGCTCGAGCCGAGGCCGAAGACGAGCTTCCGCATGCTGCGCAGCTTCGGCAGGTTGAATTCCAGGCCGATCACGAACATCAGGAACACGATGCCGAATTCGGCCAGGTAGACGACGCCGGCGGAGTCGTGGGCGACACCGAGCGCGTGCGGGCCGATCAGCACGCCGACGACCAGGTAGCCGAGCATCGGCGGCAGGCGCAGCAGGCGGCAGACGACCACGCCGGCCACGGCGGCGACCAGAAACAGCAGCGTCAGTTCGAGCGTCGAGGGCATCGCGGCAGTCGAAAAGACCCAGCCCTAGAATCGGCCGATCCTACTGGACCGATGCGCGTGCCCTCTTCTGCCTCCGTCGACGCCGCGCGCGTCCTCTCGCTCGCCCGCGAGACGCTCGACATCGAGGCGCGCGCCATCGAGGGCCTGAAGGCGCGCCAGGGCGAGGCCTTCGTCGCCGTCGTGCGGCTCGTGCTCGAAGGCCGCGGCCGGGTCGTCGTGATGGGCATGGGCAAGAGCGGCCACGTCGCGCGAAAGATCGCCGCGACGCTCGCCTCGACGGGAACGCCGGCCATGTTCGTCCATCCCGCCGAAGCCAGCCACGGCGATCTCGGCATGGTCACCGAGGGCGACATCGTCCTGGCCGTCTCGAATTCCGGCGAGAGCGACGAGATCAACGCGATCGTGCCGGCGCTCAAGCGCCTGGGCGTGAAGATCGTGGCGATGACGGGCCGCGCCGACAGCAGCCTGGCCCGCCATGCCGACATCGCCATCTCTAGCGCGGTCGATCAGGAGGCCTGCCCGATGAACCTGGCGCCGACCGCCAGCACCACGGCGCAGATGGCGCTCGGCGACGCCCTCGCCGTCACACTGCTCGACGCCCGCGGCTTCGGCCAGGACGATTTCGCGCGTTCGCATCCCGGCGGCGCGCTCGGCCGCAAGCTGCTGATGCACGTCGCCGACCTGATGCACGGCGGCGACGAGGTGCCGAGCGTTGACATCGCCA
>CAZZVH010000305.1:0-4943 GCA_964657365.1 uncultured Burkholderiaceae bacterium | reverse complement strand
GCTCCAGATCGTCCTCCTCGATCACCTCGGCGGCCAGCAGCGGGATCAGGCCGACGAGGGAACGCAGCTTCAGGAAGGTCTCCGGAGCTTCCTGGGAGCGAATCAAGTCGTAGTAGAACCCATCCTCCCGGCCCCACAGGCCCGCGACGCCAGGGAGGCCATTGATGCCGTTGGCGATGGCGATGAAGTGTTCCAAGAACTTGGTGGCCATCCCTTCGTAGGCGGGCCGCGCCTGCGCCAGCTCCAGGGCTTCACCAGGATCACGGCGCCGTTCGCGGGCGTCATCACGCGGCGCAACGTCGACGTCGGCGACCTGATCGATTCCGGCGGCCGGACCCTCTTCGTGCTGACGCAGATGGATCCGCTGCGGGTCTACGTCAACGTGCCGCAGTCGTACGCCAACCTGGTCCGGCCCGGGCAGAAGGTGGCCGTCACGCAATCCGAGCTGCGCGGCCAGAGCTTCGACGGCGAGGTCGCCCGCACCGCAGGCTCGATCGATTCGGCGACCCGGACCATGCAGGTCGAGATCACGCTGCCGAACAAGCAGGGCACATTGTTGCCGGGCGCCTACGTCCAGGTGTCGCTGCCGCTGGCGGCGAACCCGACGATCGTCGTGCCCACCAACGTGCTGCTGTTCCGCGGCGAAGGCACGCGCGTCGCCACCGTCGATGGCTCGAGCCACGTCCGGCTGAAGCCGATCACGCTCGGCCGAAACCTGGGCGAATCGATCGAGGTGCTGGACGGCATCTCGAGCAAGGATCGCCTCATCGTCAATCCGTCCGACTCGCTGGCCGAAGGCGATGTCGTCATGGTCAGCGCATCGAACGGCGATGCCGGCGGGGCGTCGGCACCGGCCGTTGCAGGCAACGCGGGCGCCAGCGGGGCGGCCGGGAAGTCGATGCCGTGACGGCACCGCGTGGCCGCGCCGGCGCGTCGCTCTGTCTCGCACTGCTCCTGTCGGCCTGCGCCGTCGGGCCCGACTACGTCCGTCCGCCCGTCGACACACCGCCGGCCTGGAAGCTCGACGGTCCGTGGCGCACCGGCGAGCCGGCCGACACCGCGCCGAAGGGGCCGTGGTGGCAGCGCTTCGGCGACCCCCGCCTCGACGGCCTCCAGCAACAGGCCCTGGCGCAGAGCCCGAATCTCGCCGTCGCCGCGGCCCGCCTCGAGCAGGCGCGCGCCTTCGTCCGCGTCAACGAGGCCGGCCTGCTGCCGAATGCGTCGGTCGGCGTGCGCGGCGCGCGTTCGCGCATCTCGTCCGACCGCCCGCTCAGCAACTACGCGGTCCCCAACCTGGCGACCGTGCAGAACGACTTCCTGCCCTCGCTCACGGTCGGCTACGAGCTCGACATCGCCGGCAGGATCCGTCGCAACGTCGAGAGCGCGCAGGCGAGCGCGGAGCAATCGGCCGCCGATCTCGAGAACGTGCGGCTGCTGCTCGGCACCGACCTCGCGACCGCCTACTTCAACATGCGCGCCACCGACATCGAGCTCGATGTGCTGGCCCGCTCGATCGCCTTGCAGCGCCGCTCGCTCGACTTCGTCAGCACCCGCCACGACCTGGGTGCATCGTCCGGGCTCGACGTCGCCCAGCAGCAGGCGCTTCTCGACACGACCCTGACGCAGGTCGACGTGCTGCGGCGGCAGCGCTCCGGCTACGAGCACGCCATCGCCACGCTCACCGGAACGCCCGCACCGAGCTTCACGCTCGGGGCGGACATCGCCGAGCTGACGCCTCCACCGGTGCCGCTCGGCGTGCCGTCCGACGTGCTCCAGCGCCGGCCCGACGTCGCCTCCGCGGAGCGGGCGATGGCGTCCGCCAACGCGCAGATCGGCGTCGCCAAGGCGGCCTACTACCCGAGCATCCTGCTGGCGCCGAGCGTCGGCTTCGAGAGCAGCAACCTGGCGTCGCTGTTCAACGCGCCGTCGCGCATCTGGTCGCTCGGCGCCTCGATCACGCAGCCGCTCTTCAGCGGCGGCCGCATCACCGCCAACGTCGACATCGCGAAGGCGAACTACGACGCGGTCGTCGGCAACTACCGGCGCGTGGTGCTGACCGCGATGCAGGAAGTGGAAGACGGCATCACCGGGCTGTCCGCGCTCGAACGTGCCGACGCGCAATCGCGTGTCGCGGTCGTCACCGCGAGGCACGTGCTCGACCTGGCCAACGCGCGCTACGAAGGCGGCGCGACGACCTATCTCGACGTCATCACCGCGCAGCAGGCGCTGCTCACCGCCGAGCGCCAGGCCGCACAGCTGGACGGCCAGCGGCTGTTGACCGCGGTGTTCCTCATCAAGGCCTTGGGCGGTGACTGGCAAGGCCCGCCAGCCGTGGCTTCACGCTAGGTGCCCTGGAGTGCGCGGCCGAGCGGCGCTTGAATGCCGTCGGCAGGGCCCCAGTTATCCGGTATCGCCGCGCTCGCGCGGAACGGAGACGACACCATGCAAGCCCACAACACCGAATCGCTGCAGACCCGGATCGAGACGCTGATCGCCCTGGCGCGGTTGCTCGATCGCGTCGAGGGAAGCGCCGTGCCGATCGGCGCCGACCAGTACCGTGCGCTGGTCCGGCAGCTCTCCGGCGCATTGGCTGCCGAGATTCCGGAGCCGGCGCTCGAGGCCATCCTGGGCGCCCATCCCGGCGCGGCGGAGCTCTACGAGAACCTGCACTACGACCAGTCCGGGCTCTCGCGGTCCGGGCTCGATCGCTCGGTGGCGACCGAGATGCAGGCGAGCGCGATCATCCACCGGGCTTCGGCCATCCGCGCGCGCTGATCCGGCGCGCGGTGGCGAAGGGACTGCCGTCTCAGAGCTTGGGGATGTGCAGCGTCTTGCTGACCATCAACGTGCCCGACAGGGCGAACAGCAGCGTCAGCGGATGCAGCGCGCCGCCTGGCAGGGCCCACCAGCCGCCCCAGACAGCGTCGCCGATGCGTCCCTGCCATGCTGCGACCGCGAGAACGACGGTGAGCAGGACGCTGGTCGGGATCGGCGTTCCCTCGAAATAGGCGACCTTGTCGCTGCCCGCCGACAGGCTCTCGGCCGTCACGTTGTAGCGGGCCAGCCGCGAGACGCCGCAGCACACGAAGTAGACCAGGATCAACGCGTCCCAGATGCCCGACAGCCCGCACGCGAAAGCGAGCGCCGCCGGGGCGACGCCGAAGGAGATCACGTCGGCCAGCGAGTCGAGCTCGCGCCCCAGCGCCGACGAGGTCTGGCGCCAGCGTGCGACCCGGCCGTCCAGCACGTCGAACAACAGTGCCGCCGGCGCGAAGGCAGCGGCCAGGAGCAGCTCCCTCGTGTCGTGCGTGACGAAGAAGCGCATCGCCATCAGCACGCCGCCGACGCCGCACGCCGCGTTGGCCAGCGTGAACGCGTCGGCCAGGTGGAAGTCGCGGAGCATCGAGAAATGGCGGCGGACATGCGCGCTGGAGGAATCGGTCATGGCGTGTCTCGGAGCCGTTGCTGAGGAGCGGGCCACGAGTGTTGTGCATTGCCGGCGTCGCGTCTGCCAGCGTATTCCCACAGCATGTCGGGCATCCCGGCCTCGATACGGCACCACCCGGATGGCAAGATGCCTCATGACCGGAGTGCGCACATTGCCCAGTTGAGTCCCCGCGCCATCGTGCTCGCGGGATTGCTGGTCGCGTCGTCGGCATGGGCGGGCCCGTCGCTGGACGAGGCCGTGGCGCGTCACCGGGCGATGCTCGGGGCGGGCGAGGAAGGCACCGGCTTGTCGCCGATCCTCCTGGACGACGGCGTCGCCGAAGACGACATCACTCTCGCAGTCGGCGGCCCTGGCAACGGGATTCCGCCCTTGCTCGGGCCCCAGGAACGCGGCGAGGGCGGCCTGCAGCTGAAGTCGCGCACCGCCTGGTTCGGCGGCGTCGTCGACGCGAGGCTCGGCGCTGCCTGGTGGGCCGGCGACGACCATCCCTGGTCGCTGGACGGCAGCTCGCTCAGCGTGTCGGCCGGGCCGGGCCGTTTCTACGCGTCGGTCGAGCGCCGGCACTGGGGCCCGTCATGGGTCGGCAGCCTGATTCTCGACGCCGGGGCGAGGCCGGTCCCGGCGGTCGGCTGGCGCAAGGAAGGAACCCAGCCGTTCGAGTCGCCCTGGCTTCGCTGGCTCGGCCCGTGGACCGCCGACGTCTTCGCCGGCCAGCTCGAACAGCGCAAGGGGCCGAGCCACGCCCATCTCCTCGGCGCCAGGTTCGAGTTCATGCCGCTCGACGGCCTCGAGCTCGGCGTGTCGCGCACCATCCAGTGGGGCGGCAGCGGCAGGCCGGAGTCGCTCCGCTCGCTCTACGACGCGCTCATCGGCAACGACAACGTCGGCACGTCGTTGTCGCCCCAGGACGAGCCCGGCAACCAGCTCGCCGGCTTCGATGCGCGCTACACGCTCCACCTGGGCCGCGACCGCTCGTTCTCCGTCTATGCCCAGGCGATCGGCGAGGACGACGCGGGCAACCTGCCGAGCCACTATCTCGGCAGCGGTGGCCTCGACGCGGCCTTCCGGCTCGGGACAGCGAGCGTGCGCACCTTCGTCGAGCACGCGAACACGACGGTCCGGGGCGCGTTCGCCGACCCGCTGTTCGGTGTCGCCTACCAGCACCACATCTACATCGACGGCTACACGCAGCAGGGCGATCCGCTCGGCTTCCCGGCCGGCGGCGACATCGTCCTCAACTCGATCGGCGCCATCGTCGATGCCGGTCCCTGGAGCGGCGAGCTGATGGCCCATCGCGGCGGCGCGTACCAGACGTCGACGCTCTATCCGGGCGGTGGCCGCCTGTCGGGATTCGACGCCGACGTCGCCTGGCGCGTCGATGCCCGTTCACGCGTCGGCATCTCGCTGCGCGCCTGGAGCGATCCGCTCGGCTCGCGCACGCGCGCTCAGCTGTGGTGGCAGCTCGGCCTGACGTGACGAGCGCCGGCGCTCATTG
>CAZZVH010000304.1:0-4954 GCA_964657365.1 uncultured Burkholderiaceae bacterium | reverse complement strand
TAAAACCGTTGCGCCGTCAAGGAAATCCTCGATCTCCATTGCTTCGTGAGGATTGTGACTGCCGTTTTCGTTGCGGACAAAAATCATGCCGATCGGCACGCCCGCTGTAGCAAAGGCGGCTGCATCGTGCGACGCGGGGCTGCCGAGGTGCAACACCTCGATTTCCTGCGTTCGAGCGGCGGCTTCCAGCCCGGCCTTGATCGCTGGGTCCACCAGCCCGACGGCGGCTCGGGCTTTTTGTCCCAGATGAAACCGAACGCCCCGGCGTTGCTCGATGCCATGCCGTTCGGTGTCCGGGCGCTCGCGCCCAAGGCCGTGCTGGAGCAGACCAGCGCGGAGGCTCCGTCGCTGGCGTTCCTGGCCGGGAAACCTTTCCTTGCGTGTCAGCGGGGCGAAGCCTTCGGCGCTCATGTCGGGCCACCACGACCCCTGGCAGGTCGGGAAATCGCGGCAGGCGAGCACCGCGTAGTTGGTGCTGACCCAGCCGCCGAGCGCGATCTGCACGACGACGAGTGCGGCCACGAGCACGAGCCCGCTCCGAAGCGTCGCCGGCAGAGCCAGCCGGCGCGGCTCGTACGACTCGGCCTGCACGGTCAGCAGGGCGAGCAGCGCGAGACCGCCGAGCAGGTGCAGGGTGACGATGGCCGGGTAGAGCTTCATCGTCACCGTGAGAGCACCGAACGCGCCCTGCAGCAGGATCCACACGACGCAGGCCACAGCCCAGCGTGCCGAAGCCGCCGAACCCACCGCACTCGCCGCAGCCGCGACCCCCGCCACGACCGACGCGCGCCGACGGCGCGATTCGACGATCGCGAGTGCGGCCAGGACGAGCACCAGCACGCCGATCGCGGTGGCCGAGTAGCGATGCGCCATCTCGACCCACGCCTTGCCGTGCGTCACGGCGCCGGTCGGCACGGCCGCCTGCGCGGTGGCGATCGGCGCCTGAGCACCGATCGGGCTGGCGTGCCCGTAGCAACCGGGCCAGTCGGGACAACCCAGGCCCGAGTCGCTGAGCCGGGTGAAGGCGCCGAGCAGGACCAGGTCGAAGCAGAGGAACAGCGTCAGCATGGCCAAGGCATGCAGCCGCGACGCAGGCGCAGCGCGCCGGCGCCTCAACCAGAACCAGGCGAGCGGCACCAGGGCCAGCAGGACGCCGATGCCGGCGATGGCCAGAAGCGGCGTCAGGTCGTAGGCAGGCGGGTTCATCGGCCGGCGCGATCCCAGCCGGCGGACGCGCGGAGGAGCTTCTCCACGTCGCGCTTCAGGCGCGCCGGCTCGGGGTCCGCAGGTGCTCGCATCATCCAGTCGCCGAACGGGTCGACGATGTAGACGTGATCCTCGAGGCGGTGCCCTGCCGCCGGCGCGAGCCAGGCGGACAGCGCAGGACGGGCGACGCGCAGGACCGTGGCGGGTGCGTACGCCGCGGGCTGCACCCCGCTCGCAAGAACGCCAGGACCTCCCGAAAGGACCACCGCACCGATCGCACCGATCGCTCGCAGGGTCTCGGGTCGCGGCGTGGCGTCGTCGTCGATCAGCCAGACCTTGTCGACACGGTCCTTCTCGGCTCCGAGCGTCTCGTACAACTGGCGTTGCAGCCAGAGCGTTTTCTCGCACGACGCGTCGCAGGCGCCGCCGGACACCACGACGAGCAGCCACTGGCCATGCAACGACGCTGCGCTGGTCGTGGCACCCGTCAGGCCCGTCAGCGGCAGCTCCGCGGGCAGCGGGCGCGGCGGACGGATCAGCTCGCTGTAGTTGGTGCGCCCCTCCGGCCGGATCAGGAAGTACGTCAGGTACGACGCGACGACCGGCGCGGCGCACACGAGCAGCACCACGACCATCAGCCAGCGGCCGCGCGCGGTCCGCTGGCGCACTGGCACCAGCGCCGGCCGCGGTAGCGAGTGGACGCTGAGGTTGACCAGGCCCGGCGGGTCAGCGGGGGCGGCGGCGGGGTCGGAGGATTCGGAACCAGACATAGAGGAAGGCGATGCCCACGCCGATCGCGGACCACTGGAAGACGTAGCCGTAGTGCATCTGCACGTCGGTGGCGGGCGGCGGCCAATGCCGCTCGAGCATGTCGCCGGCGTTCGAAGGCGACGGGCTCTCGACGATGACCAGCGGCAACAACGGCAGACCCGACTCGCGCGCATAGGTCGAAGGGTCCAGATTTTGCCGGATCGGACCGCTGGCGGCACCGGAGAACTCGAAGAGCCGGGACGGCGCCATGGCGATCACGCCTTCGACAGCCACTGTTCCCGGCGGGCTCGGAACGGCCGGCAGGACGGTGCGTTGGCCGAAGTTGCGCGCGACCCAGCCGCGCTGGATCAGCACGACGTCCGTCGAGCCCTCGAGACGGAGCGGCGTGACGACGTAGAAGCCGACCTTCGCGTCCATCTGGCGGTTGTCCAGGAACAGCGTGCCATCGCCGAGCCAGCGGCCGGTGATGCGGATCCGGCGGTAGACCTGCGCCGGGACGTCGGCGGCGTGGCGGGCCAGGCCGGTGGCGTCGATCGCCGGCTCGGCGGCACGTGCGTCGAGCGAGGCCTGCATCGAGACCTTCTGCGAAGCTCGGTCGAGCTGCCAGAGTGCCAGCCGCCCCGCGATGGCCACGCCGGCGATCGCGAGCAGCAGCATCGCCGCTTCGCGCGCGACGGTCGATCGACGGCCAGCGGCGACAGAGGGCCCGTCAGGGGCATCGGTCATGCGGAGGTCAGCGACGGGCGAGCCGCCCATAATCCGCTGCGATGAACATCCTGGTCGGCCTCGCCTTCGCCTGCATCCTGGGTGCGCTCGCGTTGGCCGGGTACTTCATGCTGCGTGGCCGCGACGGCGCTTCCCGCAGCGGCAACATGATGCGCGCGCTGACCGTTCGCATCGCCGTGTCGGTGGTGCTGTTCCTCTGCATCGTCGTGGCGTGGCGGCTCGGCTGGATCCATCCCACGGGCATCCCTGCCGGGCGCTGAGGCGCACCCGGCGAGGCCGTCGTCAGAGCCAGTAGACGACGATGTAGAGGCCGAGCCAGACCACGTCGACGAAGTGCCAGTACCAGGCCGCGCCTTCGAAGCCGAAGTGACGGTCGGGCGTGAAGTGGCCTTTCATCAGGCGGATCGTGATGAACAGCAGCATCAGCATGCCGACGAACACGTGGAAGCCGTGGAAGCCGGTCAGCATGAAGAAGGTCGAGCCGTAGGCGCCCGAGCTGAGCTTCAGGTTGAACTCGGTGTAGGCCTCGTGGTACTCGTAGGCCTGGCAGCCCAGGAAGCACAGGCCCAGCAGCACCGTGAACCACATGAAGAGGATCGCCCGGCTCCGGTGATTGGCGATCAGCGCGTGGTGCGCGATCGTCACGGTGACGCCGGAGGTCAGCAGGATGGCGGTGTTGATGGTCGGGATCGGCCAGGGTCCCATCGTCTGGAACGGATCGACGATGCCGGCGGGCGAGCCGGTGAAGCCCGACGCGACGCTCGGCCAGACGGCCTTGAAGTCGGGCCACAGCACGGCGTCCTCCAGGCTGCCGAGATTGGGCAGCGCGTGCAGCCGCGCCCAATAGAGGGCGCCGAAGAAGGCGCTGAAGAACATCACTTCCGAGAAGATGAACCAGCTCATGCTCCAGCGGAACGACACGTCGACACGGTCGCTGTAGAGGCCGCCTTCGCTTTCCGAGATCGCCTGGCGGAACCATTGCTGGAGCACGAAGCCCCAGACGACGAAGCCCGCCAGCATCACCCACGCACCCCAATCGGCGCCGTTGATCCACTGGCTCGCACCGAAGATGACGAGCAGCAGCCCGAACGCGGCCGAGGCCGGATGGCGCGACGGCATGGGGATGAAATAGTTGGGCGTCGTGCCCGTCTGCGTCACTGCCGACATGGCGAGTTCTCCTGCGATTCCAGAATGTTCGAGCTCAGGCGGCGACGCCGCTCGAGATGACCCAGTTGACCAGGGCGACGATGGCGACGACGAAGAGCGCCGCCGCGAGCACGCCGGCGATGACGATGTGCAGCGGGTTGAGCTCGCTCACGTCGCGCTCGAGGTCCTTGCCCTTGCGCACGCCGAAGAACGACCAGCCGACGGCCTGCATCGTGCGCAGGAACGAGCCCTTGCGACGGACCGCGGCGCCCAGGCCGCCATCGCCGTGCCCGTCTTCGTGCACGCCGCTCACGAGCGCGGCTCCGTCGAGACGCTGCGCACGGCCTGCGCCGGCTCGGCCGGCACCTTGCCGCCCACCTCGAAGAAGGTGTACGAGAGCGTGATCGTGTGGACGTCCTTCGGCAGCTTCGGATCGATCACGAAGACCACCGGCCAGCGCACGGACTCGTTCGCCTGCAACGTGTGCTGGCTGAAGCAGAAGCACTCGACCTTGTTGAAATACGACATGGCGACGCCCGGCGCGAAGCTCGGGATCGCCTGCACCGCGATCGCCTTGGCCTGGCGGTTGTGGAAGCCGTACATGACGGTCGTCAGCTGGCCGGGATGGACATCGACCGATGCCTGCTCCGGCTTGAAGTCCCAGGGGCCCCGCGCGTTCGCGTCGAACTCGACGGTGATGGTCCTGCTGCTGTCGACCTGGCTGTTCACGGCTCCGCCAGCCGCCCCGTTCGCACCGCCGCCCGTCTTCAGCTCCGACACCGCCAGGACGTTGATGCCGAGCGCGGTGCAGACCGCCTTGTAGATCGGCACCAGCGCATAGCCGAAGCAGAACATCAGGGCGACGACGACCGTCAGCTTGCCGACCATCTGCCGGTTGTCGGCGAGCAGGGCGAGCGCGCGCGATGGACGGTTGCTGAACATCGGCGCGGTCAGATCCCGAAGAACGCGCTCTTGGCGATGAAGCCGACGAAGAAGACGAGCGCGATCGACGCCAGGATGAGCCCGAGGCGCAGATTCGCCTTGCGTTGACGTTCGTTGGTCATGGCGTCTCGATGCGTGGCCGGATGGGTGTGCGGATGCGTGT
>CAZZVH010000303.1:0-4954 GCA_964657365.1 uncultured Burkholderiaceae bacterium | reverse complement strand
GACGGCACTGTCATGCGCGTGGCGCCGCGGCTCGTCCACGGCGGCGCCCACCTGACCGATCCTGCCAGCCAATGGGCCGGCGACGTCGGCGCCCGTGCCAGCGCCGGGCTCGCCGCCGGCCTGTCGTGCGCGGCGCTTCTCTCGGCGTTGCTGATCGCGCTGGTGGCGCGCAGCGAGGGCGGAGGCTGGCGGACGGCGGCCGCCGGAGTCGCCAGCGATGCCTATCCCATCCGCTGGCGCGCGGCCATCGTGACCATCGTCGTCCTGGGTGCGCTGTTCGGGCCGATCCTGGCCCTGATGAACCACTACCACGTGATGGGCACCGACCTCACCGGCAACGACGTGCTGCTCCAGGCGCTCAAGAGCATCCGGACGGCCTTCGTCATCGGCACGCTGGCGACCATGGCGACGCTGCCGGTGGCGGTGACGCTCGGCATCATGGCGGGCTACTTCCGCGGCTGGGTCGACGAGGTCATCCAGTACCTCTATTCGATGGTGGCCTCGATCCCGAACGTGCTGCTGATCGCCGCCTGCGTGCTGATGGTCCAGGTCTTCCTCGACAAGCATCCGGAGATGTTCGAGACCGGCGTCGAGCGCGCCGACCTGAAGTTGTTCCTGCTCTGCGCCGTGCTCGGGCTCACCAACTGGCCAGGCCTGTGCCGGCTCCTGCGCGGCGAAACCCTGAAGCTGCGCGCGCTCGACTACGTGCAGGCGGCCGACGCCTTCGGCATCAGCAGCGCGCGCATCATGGTGCGGCATATCTTCCCGAACGTCGCGCACTTGATGCTGATCGTCACCGTGCTCGACTTCTCGTCGCTGATCCTCTACGAGGCGGTGCTGAGCTACGTCGGCGTCGGTGTCGATCCCTCGATGAACAGCTTCGGCGGCATGATCAACCTGGCGCGCAGCGAGATGAGCCGGGATCCCGTCGTGTGGTGGTCGTTCGCCGCGGCGTTCGGATTCATGGTGACGCTGGTCCTCGCCGCCAATCTGTTCCACGACGGCGTGCGGGACGCCTTCGATCCGCGTGCCCGCGCCTTCCGGCCGCGCCGGGTCGTCGCGGCCCCCACCATGCGCGAGCTCGTCTGATGGCCGCGATCGAACGCCTGGACGTGTCCGGCCTGACGGTCGAGCTCGATGCCGACGCCGGCCTGGTCAGGGCCATCGACGCCCTCTCGATCAGCATCGAGCGCGGCGAGACCTTCGCCCTGGTCGGCGAATCCGGCTGCGGCAAGAGCATGACCGCGCTGGCGCTCATGCGGCTGCTGCCGGAATCCGGCAAGGTGGTGCAGGGCCGGATGGATGTCGGCGGCGAAGAGATGTTCAGCCTGCCCGAGACGGCGATGCGGAGCATCCGCGGTGGCCGCATCGGCATGATCTTCCAGGAGCCGGCGACGAGCCTGAATCCGGTGATGCGCGTCGGCGACCAGATCGTCGAGGCGATCGAGTTGCACACGCCCTTGCGCGGCGCGGCAGCGCGTGCGAGAGCGATCCAGTGGATGGGCAGGGTCGGCATCCCGGAGCCGGAGCGTCGCGTCGACGAGTATCCGTTCCGCCTCTCGGGCGGCCAGAAGCAGCGAATCATGATCGCCATGACGCTGGCGTCCGAGCCCGACTTCCTGATCGCCGACGAGCCCACCACCGCCCTCGACGTCACGATCCAGGCCCAGATCCTCGACCTGCTCAAGACGCTGCAGAAGGAGCAGGGGATGGGCATGCTGCTCATCACGCACGACCTGGCGGTCGTCTCCAACATCGCCGATCGCGTCGCCCTCATGTACGCGGGTCAGATCATCGAGGTGGCCGAGGCCGATGCGTTCTTCGCCGCGCCCAAGCATCCGTACGCACGGCTGCTGCTGCAGGCGCTCCCGGACGCCGCGCGCCGGGGCGGCTCGCTGGCGGCGATCAAGGGCAACGTGCCGCCGCTGTGGCTGACCTTCGAGGGTTGCCGCTTCGCACCCCGATGCGACCGCGTCTTCGGCGCCTGCCCGACGACGCCGCCGTTGCTGACGCCCCTGGGCGCCGGCCGCAGCGTCCGCTGCCTCCTCTATACCGATCTCGCACCGGCCGTCGACCTGCCGCCCGACATCGGGCCAGGCGACACCGCGGCGGGCGTCGCGCCGGTCGCGACCGTCGAGATCGCGACACCTGCCGTCCCGGCGGCTTCGCCGGCCTGGAGACACGCCGAAGCCGGCGACGCGTCCGCGCCCGTCCTGCTTTCGGTCAGGAATCTGGCCGTGCGCTACCCCATCCGCGGCGGCTTGTTGCAGCGCACCACCGGCGTCTTCAGCGCCGTCGACGGCATCTCGTTCGACGTCGCCCGCGGCAAGACGCTCGCCCTGGTCGGCGAATCGGGCTGCGGCAAGACCACGACCGGCAAGGCGATCGTCCAGCTGCTGCGTGGCACGGCAGCCATCGAAGGCAGCGCGCTCCTGGACGGTCACGACCTGTTCAAGCTCGAGGGCGAGGCCCTGCGGCGGGCCCGGCGCGACATCCAGATCATCTTCCAGGATCCCTTCGCATCGCTGAACCCGCGTCTGCGCGTCTTCGCCATCCTGGAGGAGGGCATCGCCGCGCTTCGCCCGGAGATGGACGCCGCGGCGCGTCGCGCCAGCCTCGAGGCGCTGGTCGACCAGGTCGGGTTGCGGCGTGACGCCCTGGAACGCTACCCGCACGAGTTCTCCGGCGGGCAGCGCCAGCGCATCGCCATTGCCCGGGCGCTGGCCGTCCAGCCGCGCCTGATCGTCTGCGACGAGCCCACGTCGGCGCTCGACGTCTCGGTGCAGGCGCAGATCCTGAACCTGCTGCGCGAGTTGCAGGACTGGCTGGGCGTCTCGTTCCTGTTCATCACGCACAACATCGGTGTCGTGGAGTATCTGGCCGACGACATCGTCGTGATGCAGCGCGGCCGCGCCGAAGAGCAGGGTGCCGCCGCCGATGTGCTGGCGCACCCCGCATCGGACTACACGCGAACCCTGCTCGCCGCCGTGCCGCGGCTCGAACGCCGGGCCGCCTGAGCCGGGGGTACCGGCCCAAAGCAGTGCTTTGGGCCCGCTCGTCGCCGCACCGCGGTGCGCCCGCGCACGGAATGCGATCGCCTTCGGATCACTGTTGGTTAAAGCCGACGGGTTGCGCCGCCACGACGCGTTTTTGCAGAAATCTTGTGAAGGCTTCGAGACGACTCCGTGACAATTAGTTTGCAGCCTAGACACGGTGTGCCAGGGAACAGCCTATCCGGCTGCTCGGTTGCGCGCCGAAGGCAGTGGTCTATCGATCCAAATTTTTCTTCAGGGGAGTTCCGATGTTGAAAAGAACGAAGCTTTGTACGAGTCTGATGATCGCGTTCGGCAGCGGCATGGCCGTCATTCCCGCCTTTGCGCAGGAATCGCTCGAGCGCGTCGAGGTGACGGGTTCCGCGATCAAGCGAATCGATGCCGAAACCTCCGTTCCGATCACGATCATCAAGGTCGATGACCTCAAGAAGGCCGGCGTCACGTCGGTCGAGCAGATCATGCAGAGCGTCAGCGCATCGCAATCGACACAGGGCACCAGCCAGAACGTCGGCGCCAGCACCGGTGGCGTCTCGACGGCCGACCTGCGCGGCATCGGCGCCAACAAGACCCTGGTCCTGCTGAACGGTCGCCGGATCGCGAACAACGCCTTCGACTCCGCGTCTCCCGACCTGAACATGATCCCGTTCGCCGCGCTCGAGCGCGTCGAAATCCTGCGCGACGGCGCGTCGTCGCTGTACGGCTCCGACGCGGTCGGTGGCGTGATCAACTTCATCACCCGTCGCGACTACACCGGCTTCAACTTCACCGCGGAAGCCCAGAAACCGCAGCATGCGGGTGGCAAGGACTACAGCGGCAGCTTCGGCTTCGGCACCGGCGACCTCGCCAAGGACAAGTTCAACTTCAACGGCTTCTTCAACTACGAGCACCAGGAGCACATCGGTGGCCTGGACCGCAACTTCAACGCGCGTGTGCCTGGTGGCCTGTCGCCGACGCCGTTCCCGGCCAACTACTTCCAGGGCGGCGCCAGCGGCAACCCGGCAGCGGCCAGCCCCGGCGGATGCGCCTCGTTCGCGGGCCTGATCTCCGACGGCGGCACTGGCTGCCAGCTCGCCACGGCCAGCTTCGTCGACTACATCCCGACCATCGACCGGATGTCTCTGCTGCTCAAGGGAACGGTGCAGGTCACCGATTCCATGCAGGCCGGCCTCGAGTACTTCTACAGCAACAGCCAGAACCAGAACCAGATCGCGCCCGTTCCCTACGGCGGCCTGATCGTCAACAGGACGCGTCCTGACGGGACGCTGAATCCGTTCTATCCCGGCAACGGAAACTTCACCCCCAACATCGTCCTCGATCCGGCTTACACGAGCACGACCGGCGCGTCGAAGGGCGGGCTGCCCGGCTTCGTCAACGTCAAGTTCCGCGACTTGCCCAACGGCCCGCGTGCGGACAATCCGAAAGACAGCCAGCAGCGCCTCGTGGCCTCGCTGGAAGGCAACGCGGCTGGCTGGGACTACCAGGCCGCGGCGACCTACAACACCAACCGGATCGACGACTACATCTCCGGCTACAGCGACGGCCCGACCATCACCGCCGCGTTCCTGAACGGTGTCCTCAATCCGTTCGGCCCGCAGACCGCTGCCGGCGACGCACTGCTGGCCGGCGCGGCCCGCAATGGCTTGCTGCAGACGGCGAAGGGAACGGTCGAAGGCTTCGACGCCCACGCCAGCCATGACCTCGGCGACTGGTTCCACGCAGGCCGGCCCGCCGCGATCGCGATCGGCGCTGAAGCGAGCCATCAGCACTTCGACGACCACGCGAACGCCGGTTTCGCTGCGCTCGTGCAGTCGAGCACCGGTGTCGATCCGGCGACGATCAACGCCGGCAGCCGCAACATCTACGCTGGCTACGCCGAGGTGAACATTCCGATCATCAAGTCG
>CAZZVH010000302.1:0-4995 GCA_964657365.1 uncultured Burkholderiaceae bacterium | reverse complement strand
CCTTCGGGAAGAGCGGCGTCAGGTTCTCGAACATGATCTTGTGCTTGCTCTCCTCGGGCGAGAGGTCGTTGATCTTGTCGACCTTGACCAGCGCGAAGTAGCGCTCGCCGTCCTTCGGGACGCGCACTTCGCCTTCGACCATGTCGCCGGTGTGCAGGTTGAAGCGGCGCACCTGGCTGGGCGAGAGGTAGATGTCGTCGGTCGAGGCCATGTAGCTGGCCTCGGGCGAGCGCAGGAAGCCGAAGCCGTCGGGCAGCACCTCGAGCACGCCGTCGCCGAAGACCTGCTCGCCTGCCTTGGCGCGCTTCTTCATGATCGCGAACATCAGCTCCTGCTTGCGCATGCGGGCGACGTTCTCGATCTCGAGCGCCTCGCCCATCTTGATGAGCTCGGAGACGTGGATCAGCTTCAGTTCGGAGAGGTGCATGGGATGGGCGACGGCGATGGTCGCGAGATGAACTCGGGGGCGATGCCGGCGGAGTGGTGCCGGATGCGGGAGCTGGCCGCGCCGAGCGCGGCCGATTCAACACAGCAGGGTCAGCGAAGCAGCGTTGCCGCTCGCCGTGCGCCAGGCAACGAACGCGAGCCGACCTGAGAGGCCGAGCCCGGCGCGTGCCGGCCGGATGTCTGGAGGAAAGGCCGCACCGACGGTGCCTGCCTTGCCCTCAATGGTTGGAGATTATAGGTGACTGTCGATGAAGGCGGTCAACTGGGCCTTGGACAGCGCGCCGACCTTGGTCGCCGCGAGCTCGCCGTCCTTGAACAGCATCAGGGTCGGGATGCCGCGGATGCCGTACTTGGCAGGGATGTCGCGGTTCTCGTCGACGTTCATCTTGGCGACGCGCAACTTGCCGTCGTAGGTCTTCGAGACCTCGTCGAGGATCGGCGCGATCATCTTGCAGGGACCGCACCATTCGGCCCAGTAGTCGACCAGCACCGGAGTGCCGGAGGCGATGACATCGGCGTTGAACGATGCGTCGGACGTGTGGGTGATCAGGTCGCTGCTCATGTGGAATCCTTGTGCCTTGTCCCGACATCGGGCCGGAAGCGCCGTCTGCAAGACGGGTCCGCAAGGCAGGAAGATTCTGGCACAACGCCCCGCGCCCCGTCGCCGCGCGGCAAAGTGCGCCCGCCTATGGCGGCGATAGGTGGGGCGCGCGCCGAAACGCCGGAGCGACGCAGGAGCGCCTCGAAATCGGCCGACCGTGAAATGCGGCAGAGATGCACCGCGTTCGCGAGCCACATCGACGCTTTTCCGGGCCCGGATCGCGGTTCAATCAGGCAACCACGCCTCCTGCGATGCCGTCCGCCGCCGCTTCCGTCTCCGCCCCTCCGACCGGCGCCAATGCCTTCGGCCGCTTCAGGCTGCGCAGCCTGCTCGGCAAGAGCGAGGCGACGATGAGCTGGCTCGCCGTCGACCCGCGCGGTGGCGGCGAGGTCATGCTGACGATGCCGCGCGTTGCCTGCTCCGGTGCGGCCGTGGCCAACGCCTGGCTCGGCGAGGCGCGCCGCGCCTCCCGCCTCGACCATCCCAACATCGCCCGCCCGATGGAGTGCGGCGTGCACGAGCACTGGCCTTACGTCGCCGTCGACCGGCGTGCCGGGGTCACGCTGGACGAGTGGCTGGCCACGCACCCGCGGCCGCAGATGGAAGAGACCGCGCTCTGGCTGGCCGACGTGCTGCGCGGGCTCGCCTTCGCCCACGATGCCGGCATGGCCCATCTCGACCTGCAGTCGCACGTGGTGCTGGTCAACGAGAAGAACCAGGTCAGCGTCATGGGGCTGGGCGTCGCACGCCAGGGCGAGGCGCCCGAGCCGCGCCGCCGCGGCGACGACAGCGACCTGATGCCGCTCGATCCCTCGACCTTGCGGGCCCAGCGCGCCGCGGCGGAACGGGACGTCCTGGCCAGCGGGCTGCTCCTGCACGGGCTGATGGCCGGCGAACCGGCGCTCGGCATCGCCGACATCGGTCGCGCCATGGACCGGATGGCGCCGCAGGGTCGCGATTTCGTGCGCCTGCCGTGGACCACCCCGGTGTCGGTGCCCGAGGCGCTGCGCGCCATCGTCAACCGCAGCACGGCCGGCCAGAAGCGCCTGCGCTATCGCAGCGCCCGCACGTTCCTGGGCGCGCTCAACGGCTGGCGCGAAGCGGTTTCGGACGACGACGGCGGCCCGGTCGGGTTGCTGCTCGACCGGCTCCGCTCGGTCGGCCATCTGCCGGCGCTGCCGGGGCTGGCGGCGCGGGTCCAGCGCGTCACGGCGATCGAGAGCCAGCGCACCGACGAGATCGCGCGCTTCATGCTGCCCGATCTCGCGCTCTCCTTCGAGCTGCTGCGCACCCTCAACACGGCCCAGGTGCAGGGCACCCAGGTGGCCGGCAACGGGCCGGTGCTGACGCTGCGCCGGGTCGTCGCCCTGATCGGCGTCAACGGCGTCCGGCAGGCCGCCAACACCTTGCGGGAGTGGCCCGGCCCGCTCGACGAGGCCGGCGCCAAGGGCCTGCACGGGACCATCGACCGCGTCCGCCTCGCCGGCCACATGGCCCAGGCGCTGCGGCCGGCCGGCTATGACGGCGAGGTGGTCTACCTGATCGCGGCGATGCAGAACCTCGACCGCCTGATGCTGAGCTATCACTTCGCGGACGAAGCCGAGCAGATCCGCCAGCTCATGCAGACGGTCCTCGCCGAAGGCGACTCGCCCGAGCTGCCGGGCATGAGCGCGGCCGCGGCCGGGTTCGCCGTGCTCGGCATCGACACCGAATTGTTCACCAGTGCGGTGGCGCGCCACTGGGGCCTCGCCGACGAGGTCCTACACATGATCCGGCGGCTGCCCACCGACACCGCCGTGCGCAAGGCGGACGGCGACCACGAGATGCTCCGCATCGTCGCCAGCGCCGCCAACGAGGTGATCGACGCGGTGAGCAACCTGCCGCCGCAGAAGGTCGGAGCGGCGCTGACCCACGTCGCCCAGCGCTATACGCGGGCCCTGGGCGTCACGACGCGCACGATCGCCGAGTGCCTGCAGGAAGCGCGCGACGTGCTGCGCAAGGGGGCGGCGGCGCCGAGGGGCCGCGCCGTGGAGGGCGAGGTGGATGCGGTCGACAGCGCATTGAGCTCGCTGGCCGAGAGCGAAGCGGTCGCGGCGGCTTCATCGAAGAGCGCCGAGCCGTCGAGGGCATCGGCTGCCTGAGCCGCGGTGCGGACCGCGGCTTCGGAAAAGGTGACGAGCCTGACCCCGGCACTGGTCGCAACGGTTGGGGCTGCTTCGTTCCCGACCTGACCCGGTTGGCCGCGCTTCCATGCGGGGAGGCCCGTCGGGGCCCATTCTAGTGACGCGCCGACCGGCCGGCGCATCGTCGGGGACTTCCGGTCAGATCCGCAAGCCCAGTTCCGAGCCTTCGTACTCGATCCGCAGCGGTTCGATGACGACCCGCTTCTCGCCCGTCTCGACGACGCCGGCGACCCACGCGTCGATGCCGGTCTTGCGTGCCACGGCGACCGCCGCCTCGGCGCTCTCGGGCGCCACGAACAGCGCGAACCCCGCGCCCATGTTGAAGGTGCCGTAGGCCTCGCGGTGCGACATCTGCGCCTGCGACTGCAGGAAGCGCAGCACCGGCGGCACGTCGGGCACCGAGTGCAAGCGGTAGGTGAATTCGCTGCGGTGGCGCATCAGCTTGCGCCAGCCGTGCCCGGTGATGTTGGCCGCGTAGTGCACGCGCACGCCGGCCTTGGCCAGTGCTTCCGTGACCGGCGAATAGAGCACGGTCGGCTCGAGCAGCGCTTCGCCGAAGGTGATCGGCATTGCGCTCGCCGGCAGCGGTGTCATGTAGCCCTGCGGCAGCCGCTCGGCGACGCGACGCGCCAGGCTCAGGCCGTTGGCATGGATGCCGCTCGAGGCCAGCAGGACGATCGCGTCGCCGGCCGCCAGGCGTTCGCCCAGCGACAGCCGCTCCTTCGGGCTGACGATGCCGGTGCACGAAGCGGCCAGATCGATCCGGCCGGCTTCGACGATGCCGCCGAGGGCGGGCGTCTCGCCGCCGCCCCACGACACGCCGCACTGGTCGCAGGCGCGTTTCCAGCCTGCCGTCAGCGCCGACGCGCGTTCGGCATCGGCGAACCATTCGGAGCCGCCGGCCGCCCAGTACGCCTGGACCACCAGTGGCGTGGCGCCGACGGTGATGAGGTCGTTGACCGCCATCGCGATCGTGTCCTGGGCGATCGAGGCATAGGCGGTGCGGCCGGTCAGGCTGGCCATCGTGTCGGCGACCAGCGCCTTCGAGCCCAGGCACTCGACGATGCTGGCCAGGTAGAACGGGCCGACGTCGACGACGTACGCCGATTCGCCGCGCGACGCCTCCACCTCGCTGAAGCCGTGCCCGTCGAGATGCCTGGCGGTCGAGGCCGCGGCGCGTTGCGCGGCGACCTTGAGCGGATCGATGAGGTCGTAGTCGACGCCCGCGCTGCTGTAGTCGAGACCTTGGGGAGCGGTGGGTTCGAAGGACATCGTGGTCGGCGTTGTGGCGGGATTATCCCGCAGCGCATCGAGGTCAAGAAGGGCCCGCCCGTAGAATCGTCCGGATGTCGACCACGGTGCTGGCGCGCAAGTACAGGCCGCGCAATTTCGAGGCGCTGGTCGGGCAGCCGCACGTCGTCCAGGCGCTCGCCAACGCGCTCACGCAGGGGCGCCTGCACCACGCCTACCTGTTCACCGGAACGCGCGGCGTCGGCAAGACGACGATCTCGCGCATCCTCGCCAAATCCCTCAACTGCACCGGCCCCGACGGCAGCGGCGGCATCACCTCGCACCCCTGCGGCGTGTGCGCTGCCTGCACCGCCATCGACGCCGGCCGCTTCATCGACTACGTGGAGCTCGACGCCGCCTCGAACCGCGGCGTCGACGAGATCACGAAGCTGCTCGACCAGGCCGTCTACAAGCCGACCTCGGGCCGCTTCAAGGTCTACATGATCGACGAGGTGCACATGCTCTCGACGACCG
>CAZZVH010000301.1:0-5006 GCA_964657365.1 uncultured Burkholderiaceae bacterium | reverse complement strand
ACCATTTCTAGAGCAGGCGCCCCGACTTGGGGTGCCGTTCACGACAAGGACAAGCACATGACCTCGACACTCACCTGGGCGGCGCGTTCGCTCGCCCTCTGCATCGCCGCGTCCGGATTCGCGCAAGGCGTGCTGGCGCAAGGCGCGAGCGCCGCCGCGCCCATGGACATGCCGGCATCGGGCGCCAAGATGAAGAAGCCGATGAAGGCACGCGTCACTGGCGGGCCGGGCTACGTGTCGGAATCGGCGGCGCCGCCGGCGTCCGGCGCCAGCATGCCGATGACCACGAAGAAGCGCGCCCGCGTGACCGGCGGCCCCGGCGGGACGGCCGGCACGCCCGACGCCACCACGGGGAAATAAGAGCAGGCTTGGCACGTCGCGTGCATGACGCCGACCTTCATGCATCCTGAAGGTCGGCTCATGTTTCGCTCGACGATGACGCGGTGGCTCTCGCTCGCGCTGCTTCCCTTGGTGGCCGCCTCGAGCGGCGCCGTTCACGCCGAGACGGTGGCGCGCTACGGCATCTCCATGGCCGACATCCCGCTCACCACCGGCCAGCCCGACCGTGGCGCCGGGGCGTATCAGTTCACCGGCCACACCATCTACGACCCGCTCATCGCCTGGGAGGCGAACATCAGCAGCCGGCCGGGCAAGCTGATCCCGGGACTGGCCACCGAATGGAAGGTCGATCCCAAGGACAACAGGATCTGGCGCTTCACGCTCAGGAAGGGCGTCAAGTTCCACGACGGGTCCGACTTCAAGGCCGACGCTGTCGTGTGGAACCTGGACAAGGTCCTGAGCGACAAGTCGCCGCAGTTCGACGCCAAGCAGAGCGCCCAGGTGCGGCCACGCATCCCCTCGATCGCGAGCTACAGGAAGGTGGACGACTACACCGTCGAGATCACGACCAAGGACGTCGACGCGCTGTTCCCGTACCAGTTGCCGTGGTTCCTCATCGGCAGCCCGGCGCAATGGGACAAGCTCGGCCATGACTGGGCCAAGGTGGCGATGCAGCCGTCCGGCACCGGCCCGTTCAGGCTCGAGAAGCTGGTGCCGCGCGAGCGCGCCGATCTTGTCAGGTACGCTGCCTACTGGGACAAGACGCGCATCCCGAAGACGGACCGCATCGTCCTGATCCCGATCCCCGATGCCGTGACCCGCGCCAACGCGCTGCTCAACGGCCAGGTCGATCTCATCGAGACGCCTCCACCGGACGTGCTGCCGCAGCTGAAGGCGAAAGGCTTCCGGATCGTCCAGAACGTGACGCCGCACGTCTGGCCGTACCACTTCAGCACCCAGCCGGGTTCGCCGTGGGCCGACATCCGCGTCCGCAAGGCCGCCAATCTCGCGATCGATCGTGACGCGATCGTCAAGCTGCTCGGCGGCCAGGCCGTCGCCGCGAAGGGCCAGCTCGACCCGAGCAGCACCTGGTTCGGCCACCCGACCTTCGACATCAAGTACGACCTGCCCGCAGCCCGTGCGCTGATGGCGCAGGCCGGCTACTCGAAAGCGAATCCGCTGAAGACCAAGGTCATCATCGCGCAGGGCGGCACGGGCCAGATGCTGTCGCTGCCGATGAACGAATTCATCCAGCAGAGCCTGGCGGAAATCAACATCCAGGTGGAGTTCGAGGTCGTCGAGCTGGAAACGCTCTACCTGCACTGGCGAAGCGGCGCCAAGGCCGACATGAACGCCGGCAAGGGCATCACCGCGATCAACCTCGCCTACGTCACGGCCGATCCGTTCTACGGCATCACGCGTTTCGCGTACGGTCGCTACATCGCGCCGAACGGCGTCAACTGGGGCGGCTACGCGAACCCCGTGGTCGACGCCGAGATCGACCAGATCCGCGCCAGCTTCGACCCCAAGGTGCAGGACAAGCTGCTCGCCAAGGTGCACGAGCAGATGGTCGACGATGCCTTGATGCTCTGGGTCGTCCACGACACCCAGCCTCACGCGCTCTCGCCGAAGGTCAAGCAGTTCGTGCAGGCGCAGCACTGGTTCCAGGATCTGACCACCCTGCAGATGTGACGCGGCGGGCCGAGCCGGCCCGCTGCCCGACCGGACCATGCTCCGCTACCTGCTCAAGCGGATCCTCTACGCACTGCCGATCGCGCTCGGCGTGACGATCGTCTCCTTCACGCTGGTCTATCTGGCGCCCGGCGACCCGCTCAACGCGATCGCCCCGGCCGACGCGCCGGCCGACGTGATCGAGAGCCTGAAGGCCGCCTACGGCCTCGACCGGCCGATGCCCGTGCGTTACGGCCTGTGGCTCGTGCGAGCCCTGCACGGCGACCTCGGGGCATCGATCGCGAGCGGCCGTCCGGTGGCGTCCGAAGTGCTCGGCGCGGTCGGCAACACGCTGATCCTGGCCGGCGTGGCCGCGTTCGTCGGCGTCGGCATCGGCTGCCTGCTCGGGGCGCTCGCCGGCTATCACGCGGGCAGCTGGATCGACCGGGCGGTCACTGCGCTGGCCGTGATCGGCGTCAGCGTCCCGCACTACTGGCTCGGCCTCGTGCTCACCATCGTCTTCTCGGTCCGTCTCGGCTGGTTTCCGGCCATGGGCGCAGGCCCGGGCGGCTCCGGGGAGTGGGCCTGGGATGCCGAGCATCTGCGCTATCTCGCATTGCCGGCGGCCACGCTCTGCGTCATCCCGCTGGGCATCATCACCCGGACCGTGCGCGCGCTCGTCGCGGAAACGGTGCATCAGGAATTCGTAGTGGCCTTGCGCGCACGCGGTCTCGGCGGCTGGGCCGTCTTCAGGCATGTCGCCCGGAACGTCGCCCCGACGGTCCTTGCGGTGACGGGGCTGCAGGTCGGCTACCTCATGGGCGGCTCGATCCTGGTCGAGACCGTCTTCGCCTGGCCGGGCACCGGCCTGCTGCTCAACACCGCGATCTTCCAGCGCGACATTCCGCTTCTCCAGGGAACGATCCTGGTCCTGTGCCTGTTCTTCGTCGTCCTCAACCTGGCCGTCGACATCGCCCAGCCGTTCATCGATCCGCGCATGGCGCGCAGCTGAGTGCAGTCGACACTGCCCATGATCGGCCGCGACGCCGGCCGCGGCTACTGGAGCGGCGTCGCCCGCCAGGCGCTGCGCGAGCCGGTGACCCTGGCGAGCGCGATCGTCCTGCTGCTGATCGCCGGCAGTGCGCTCGTCGCGCCCTGGCTCGGCCTCGACGACCCGTACAAGGCCAGCATGATCCGGCGCCTGTTGCCCGTCGGCAGCCCTGGCTTCGCGTTCGGCACCGACGAGCTCGGTCGCGACATGGCGGCGCGTCTGATCTACGGGGGCCGACTGTCGTTGCTGATGGGCGTGACGCCGGTGCTGGTCGCGTTCGTGGTCGGCACGGCGATCGGCCTGGCGGCGGGTTTCATCGGCGGGCGGATCGACATGGCCGTCATGCGCCTGCTGGACGTGTTCTACGCCTTTCCTTCGGTGCTGCTCGCGGTCGCCATCTCCGGCGCGCTCGGACCCGGAATGACCAACAGCATGATCGCGCTGACCGTCGTCTTCCTGCCGCAGATCGTCCGCGTCGCCGAGAGCGCGACGACCCAGGTCCGCGGGCTCGACTACATCGACGCGGCGCGAACCAGCGGCGCCGGCATCTTCTCGATCGTGCGGGTGCATGTGCTCGGCAACGTGCTCGGACCGGTCTTCGTCTATGCCACCGGGCTGGTCAGCGTCAGCATGATCCTGGCGTCGGGCCTCTCGTTTCTCGGCCTGGGCGTGAAACCGCCGCAGCCGGAGTGGGGGCTGATGCTCAACACGCTCCGCTCTGCCATCTACGTCAACCCGTGGGTCGCGGCGCTGCCCGGCGCGATGATCTTCGTCACCTCGATGGCCTTCAACCTGCTCGCCGACGGAATCCGGTCGGCGATGGACCTCCGGCGCTGACTCCGACGCATGACCCTTCGACCAGGAGATAAATGCGATTGATTCCCATTCACCAATCACTTAGGATGGGACCACTGCACTCTTGGAATTGCGATGAAGACCGAGAACGACCATCCCCAATCCGCTTGCGCCGGCACGCCGGTCGCACTGGCCACGAGCGGCGTGGGGCGCGTTGTCGCTTGCTCGTGCGGCAACATCCACATCGACGTCGAGTACGTGACACTGCGCTTTGCGCCAGAGGCGTTCATGGAGCTCGCCGACATGCTGTCGCATGCGCAACGGCGCCTCGCAGGCAGAGCGTCGCCGTCTCCCGCAGCCACGACGGACCTGACGGCACTCCACTGACACGGGCCGGTGCGAGCGGCGCTCCATTCGATCCTCTTGGAAATCCGATCCGAGCGCCGATATGGCACCCTGCGGCATGTGCCGCGGGATCAGGAGCAGGACCATGAAACGTTGGCTCATCGGTGCGTCGATCGCGTTCTTCGCCCTGGCGGCGCAAGCCCTGCCGAGCGTTCCGGACGTGGAAGCGCAGCTCGACAAGGGCAACACGGCCCAGGCCGAGTCCATGATGCGCGAGGTGGTCGCGGCCAAGCCGGGCAGTGCGCGGGCGCATTACATCTACGCGGAGATCCTCGCCAAGAACGCCAAGTTCGCCGATGCGTCCCGCGAAGCAGCGCTCGCCCGGCAGAACGATCCGCAGATCCGGTTCACGAAGCCCGACCAGTTCCGGTCGTTCGAACAGATGCTCGAACGCGAGCAGCAGCGCGTCCGGACTCCCGCGCCGTCGTCGCTCGACCGCCTGGGGCCGTCCGTCGCGGCGCCGCAGAGACCGGTCGTCCGGCCGGCGCAGTCGGTCGAGACGCAGGCGCAGGCGCCATCGCCCGGCCTGCCGGGATGGGTGTGGCCCGTCGGTCTTGCCGTGCTCGCGGTGCTGGCCTGGAGAATGATGCGCCGGCCCTCGGGCGGCGTGCCGATGCCCTCCGCTGCCGGCCCGGGCTATGCCGCGGCCGGGCCGTATGGCGGCTCGCCCGGCTATGGGCCGATCGGTGGCATGGGTGGCGGCATGGCATCCTCCGGTGGCGGCCTGATGGGTGTGGGGCTGGCG
>CAZZVH010000300.1:0-5009 GCA_964657365.1 uncultured Burkholderiaceae bacterium | reverse complement strand
GCCCGCGATCTCCTGCGCGACCGCGCCGTGCGCTGCGCCGCGGGCCCGACGGCGGCGCCGATCGTGGGCGTCGCCGCCGGCATCGGCAGGACCGGCGGCCTGCTGGTGCGGGGCGAGCGCGGCGTCGTCGAGATCGTCAGCGGCGAAGTCAGTGTTCGCCTCGCGAATGGGGCCGACGTGTCCTCGCCGCGGGAAGCCGGGGGATCGCGATGCTGAGATTCCTCGCGATCGTCCTGCTGGCCGGCAATCTCCTGTTCTTCGGATTCACGCGCGGCTGGTTCGACGGGATGTTCGGCATGCACGCGCTGGGCGACCGGGAGCCAGAGCGCCTGGCGGCGCAGGTGCGGCCCGGCAGCATCGTCCTGACGCCGATGCCGGCCAGCGGCGTGGCCGGCCGGAGCGTCGACGCGGTGACCTGCCTCGAGGCCGGCCCGGTCAGCGCGGCCGATGCGCCGATGGCGGAGGCGGCACTGCGCGGGGTGCTGGCGCCGAGCGCATGGGTCGACAACCGCGTCGAGGCGCCGAACGGCTTCACGACCGTGGTGACCCACACCTACCGCGTGCCGTCGGCCGACGCGACCACCGCTTCGCGCCTGGCGGCGCTTCGACTCGACCCCTCAGGGCACGGCTTCAGCGCTTGCGCGGCGAGCGCACCGGCACGCTGACCGCACGCCGTTCGATCCGGTCGGCGACCGCGAGGGCGCCAATCGCCGCCAGCAGCAGGGCCAGCCAGCCGACACCGATCGCGCCACCGCCGCCGGACGACGACGACGTGGTCGTGCCGCCGCCGGTCGTTCCCGCGGCAGCGGCCACGACGACCGCGCTGTTCGTGACGATGCTGTTGCCGACGCTGTCGAGGGTGGTGAGGCTGATGGTGAAAGTGCCCGCCGCCGTCGGCGTGACCACCACCGTCGCGGTGCCCTGGCCGCTGGTGATCGTGGCGCCGGTCGTCCCGGCGTTCGTGATCGCCCAGGTGTAGGTGGCGCTCGTCGCGCCGGTGCCGAGGACGGCCGATGCGGTCAGCGTGACCGGCAGGTTGGCCGTCGGCGCCGCGGAGGTGACGCCGACGCTCACGGTCGTCGCCGCGGCGACCGACATGACGGCCGCGTGGACGTCGAGCATCCCGGCGCCGCAGGTCGAGGTCGTGCAGTAGCAGTTGGTGACGGCGGTGGTCGAGGTGCCCGGGTCGGTGCACATCGGAACGGTCGTGCCGATCGAGCTGCCGCTGGTCGGGAACGGGCGTGCCGAGGACATCAGCTTGGCCTTGATCTGGGCCGGCGTCAGATTGGGGTTCACCGACAACATGAGCGCCGCGGCGCCCGCCACCATCGGCGCCGAGAAGCTGGTGCCGGTGAAGACGTTGTTCACGGCGTCGGTGTAGTTGCCTCCGGCGACGGGATCGAGCAGGCCGGCGTTGAACGCGGCGAGGATCGGATAGGTGCAGTTGCCGGCGGTCGGGCAGTTGCCGCCGGGCGCCGCGATCGTGGCCTTGGCGCCGAAGCTGGAAACGCCCAGCTTGTCGCCATCGCTGCGCAGGCCGGTGACGGCGATCGCGCCGGTGCAGTTCGCCGGCGAGCCGACGGCGATGCCGCTGTTGCCGGCGGAGACGACGACGACGACGCCGGCCGCGTTGAGCAGGTTGACGACGTCCTGTTCCGCCGGGCTGCAGGCATCGTCGCTGCCGAGGCTGAGGTTGATGACGCGCGCCGGATGCGTGTTCACCGGGACGTTGGTCGGCGTCGCCACGCCACCGGCCCAGAGCATCCCGGCGAGGATGTCGGAGTCGTAGCCCGAGCCGCATCGGCCCAGCACCCGGACCGGCATGACGCTGACGTTGCGCGCCACGCTGGCCATGCCGATGCCGTTATTGGTCGTGGCGCCGATCAGGCTGAGCGTCTGCGTGCCGTGCCAGGAACTGTTCTCGACGGAACAACCCGAGAAATCGGACTGGTCGGCGTTGATCTCGGCCTGCGTGATGCCGTCGCCAGGATCCGACGCGTCGGCGTCGCGTCCGTTGCCGTCGTGCGCCGTCGCGAAGTTCGTGCCCTCGACGACGTTGATGTTGTCGGTCCCGGGCGGGACGGCAGTGGTCGAATCGTCGGACGAGATCATGTCGTACCCGGGCAGCACGTTGCCGCCCTGCAGGTCCGGATGATCGAAGCGCAGCCCCGTGTCGAGCACGGCGACGACGATGCTGCGGCTGCCGGTCGTGATGTTCCACGCAGTCTCGGCGTTGATCGCCGACGGCGCGGTGCCCGACAACGTGGTCGAGCCGCTGAGCGTGGTCGCGCCGGGCGGCTTCAGGTACCACTGGCCTGTGGCGGGGACGCCGGCGGCGGCTGGAACTGCCGGCGAGTACAGCGGATCGCTCGGCGCCGTCAGCCGGTGCTTCTTGCGATCGGGCTCCGCGTACTCGACGTCGCTGTCGGCCGACAGCTTCGCGGCCAGTTCCTCCGAGCTGAGGCCGCGCGCGAAGACCACGTGCGAGCTCTCGCTGATGTCGTTGCCGGCCACCAGCGGCGTGCCGATGCGCTGGCCGAGCGTGCGCATCTGCGTCGCGCGGGCGCCGGCGATCGTCATCGACTGCGTGTGCATCAGGCCGGAATCGGCCCTGTACTTGACGATGACGCGGGCGACCGCCGTGCTCTGGGCGCGCGGCGACTGGATCGCCATCGGCGTCAGCATGGCGGTGGCGACGAATGCCGCAGCGATGAGTTTCAGGCGCATCCGGTATTCCTTGTCGGGCGCGCCGATCGCGTCCTCCAGCCTCAGTCTAGGTCGGCGCGTCGGCGACCCCGAACGCCTTTACCAAGGCTTACCGATCGCCGCCGCGTGCGCGCCAACTACTGCACGCGCGGGCCGGCCGATCGGTTCGCCGTGTCTCAGCGGTCCTTGCGCAGCAGGTGCACCGGGGCGTTGACGTCGCCGAGGATGAACAGCGTGTAGACCGCGCTGCCTGGAAGCGACAGCGGCGTGCTCGACGTGGAGCTGGTGTAGACCGGCGTCACCGAGGTCGGCGAGAAGACGTCGATCTGGCTCGAGGTGCTGGCACCGATCACCGAATACGACGACGCCGTTCCGGGCTGGATGTTGCTGGCGACGACGGCGAAGTTGACGTCCATCGTCAGCGGCGGCGGCGGCGGCGTGACGGTGCCGGTCAGTCCGTTGAGCAGCCGGATCTTGTAGTTGGTCGACACCGTCGGCACGTGGTTGTCGTCGACGATCAGGTTGGTCGTCGGCGCGGCGGCGGAGCCGTAGACCACGAGCGTGGAATCGCTGCCCGCGGCAAGCGTGCCGGCCGGAGCCGCCACCGACTGGCCGTTGACCGAGATGTTCAGCGCGGAACCGGAGTCGACCGTGGTGTAGGCGCCGACCGCAGGCGACACGACGCCCGTGCCGACCGCGGACGCGCCGGCCGACACCGAGACGGCGGCGCCGTTGGTGACCGCCGCCGCGAGGCGGATGCGCGCGCTGGTGTTGTGCGAGGCGACGTAGGTGCCCTGCTGCAGGAGCACGCCACCGTTGGCGAGCGTGCCACCGGTGGTCGGCGTGAGGAACACCGTGGCCAGCTGCTGGTTGCCCAGCACGACCGACGGGATGTCGAGCCGCACGTCGGAGACGTTGCCGGAGCCGACGACGCGCACGCGATAGGTGCCCGGCGTGAACGACAGGAAGACGCCGGCCTGCGCCTGTGTCGAGGCGAGGAAGCTGAACGTCGGCGACGTGACGGTCGACAGGTCGGTCGCCGGGTCGGTGACGTAGATGTCGATGGCGCCGGCGTCTGTCGCGGCGTCGAAGATCCGCAGCACGGCCGTGCCGGACGCAGGCGCGGTGTTGTCTTCCTGGATCACCGCGGTGCGCAGGGTGCCGCCGCTTTCATAGGCGACGACCGCGTAGTGCTGGCCGCTGGCCAGGCTGGGCGACGTGGTCGCCAGCGCGGTGCCGGTGTCGGCATCGTTGATCTGCAGCGTCGGGCTGCCGGAGTCGACGTTGACGTAGTTGCTCACCGTGTCGACCGGCACCGGGGTGGCGACCGTGGCCGAGTTCGACAGCAACGACAGATTCGGATGCGTGACCGTCGCGTTGAGCAGCCGCGCGTTCGCCGAGCTGCTGCTGCCGCCACCGCCGCAAGCCGTCATCAGCAATGCTGCCGAAAGTGCCACCGCACCCGTCACCCACACCTTGAAATTTCGCACTTCGCTTCCTTTTGATCGTTGAACCGGCGGTGACGCTGCCGCAGAACCTAGCGTTTTACCCCAAACGGGGCGTCGCGGCGAACCGATGACACCGATCGACTGATGTAGGCGCGTCCGAGGCAAAGAAATGTCAAGGTGTCGGCGAAACGGGTCGCTCGCGCGTAGAGGAGAGAACTTGCTGCATTTTCGCGGGTCCGAACCACTGTGCCGCTTCCCTGCGGCGTGAGGAGCTGAAGATGATCACGATGAAGTCGAGCGCCATCGCCGCCGCTGCCGCGGCACTGATCGGCATGAGCGGTGCGGCCAGCGCCGCCGAATACGCCCGCGTCGTTTCCGCGACGCCCGTCACCGGCTCGGTCGCCGTTCCCCGCCAGGCCTGCACCGACGTCGAGCGCGTGGTCCAGCCGCAACCTTCCGGCGCCGGCGCCCTGATCGGCGCCATCGCCGGCGGCGTCCTGGGCAACCAGTTCGGCCACGGCTTCGGCCGCGCCGCCGCGACCGGCCTCGGCGTCGTCGCCGGCTCCTCGATCGGCAACCAGGTCGAGGCCAACAACAATCCGCCGGTCGCCGTCGCCGGGCGCGACTGCCGCACCGTCAGCCAGGTCCAGAGCCGCGTGATCGGCTACGACGTGGTGTACGAATACAACGGCCAGCGCTACACGACGCGCACCGCCAACGATCCGGGCCCGCAACTGGCCATCGACGTGCGGCCGCAGGCCGGCTACAGCGACGCGCCGCCGGCCTATGGCAACGCTCCGGCGTACGTGGAGGCGCCGGCCCCCGCCTACTACCCGGCGCCGGCGCCGGTCTACT
>CAZZVH010000299.1:0-5033 GCA_964657365.1 uncultured Burkholderiaceae bacterium | reverse complement strand
CGAGCCGTAGAGGGCCACCCGCTCCGGCGCACCCGTGACGACGTCGAGGCGGAACAGGGCGCTGTCGGTGCGGCCAGCGCTCGCCGTGCCCGGGAACGCGCCCGTGGTCCGGATCACACTCCACAGGCTGCCGTCGCCGGCCATCACGATGCCGCTCGGTCGCTCGTCGGAGTACGTGAAACCGCCGCCGGCGGCCGGCTGGCGAACGTTCTTGACGTTGCTGCGCCAGACCACGCTTCCGGTGCTCGACCACATCGCGAAGGCGGCGCCGACGTGCGACGTCGTGACGTTGCCGGCAGCGGTCTCGAGATAGCGGTCGCCGAAGTCGGTGTGGCTGGCGTCGGTCGCGGTGTCCTGCGTCTCGGTGTCGACTGCGGTCTGGACCGCGGTGTAGACGTTTCCGGCGGCATCGACCGTGATGCCACGGGCGATCTGCTGGCCGGCGCGCTTGTCGACCATGCTCCACAGCAGCGTGCCGCTGTCGGGGTCGAAGCGGCGCAGGGCCGCGTCGCCGCAGTCGTACTGCGGCTCGTCGCTCGCCGAGTTCGGCTTGCTGCACTGGATGTTGAAGACCGAACCGCCGACATAGGCCGGCGCGGCGCTGGCGACGACGCCGAAGACGTAGAGCTCGCGGTTCGGCCCGAGTGCGAGCCACTCGCCGGTGGTGAAGCTGCTGCCGGCCTCCTGCCACTGCCGCAACCAGCGGCGGTCGCCGTTGGCGTCGAAGCGGGCCAGCCAGCTGGTGAGGATGGGCCCGCTGCCGGTCGTGGCGTCGGTCAGCGGCGAAGCGAAGGCGATGCCGGAGACGTAGATCGATCCGTCGCGATCGACCGCCATGCCGACGGCGTTCTCGTCGCCCGGCCCGTCGATGTTCCGGGCCCAGAGCAACTGGCCGTAGGGATCGAGCTTGAGGATCTGGATCTCGTCGTAGCCGCCGACGCGCGAGCGATTTTCCTGGACCAGCGGGTCGACCGAGTAGCTCGCGATGATGACGTTGCCCTGCTGGTCGACGACGACGTTGCTGCCCTCCTGGTCGTGGCCGCCGCCGATCTGGATCACCCCGAGCCAGCCGAGCACCGGGCCGACACGGAAGCCGAAGTCGGAGCCGAAGTTGGGCACGACGACGGCGTAGAAGCTGGCCGCAGCCTTCGCCGACGTGCTGTCCGACGTGCTCGCCGCGGCATCTGCCTTCCAGTGCACCGTGAAGTCGCTCTGGCCCGGCGCGCCGGTCGCGATGCCCACCCGCTCCGAGCTGTCGCCATCGCGCTTGCTCGCGACCGGCGCATGGCTTCCCGCCATGCTGCCCGGCGCCGACGCCACCCGTCTCGCGGTGCAGCGCCAGGTGCTGCACTGGTTCGCGACCGACCGGCCCGAGCTCTACGACCCCGCGCGCTGCCCGGTCTTCATCTGGATGCACGGCGACGAGGGCGAGGCGTTCTACGGTTTCCCCAAGGCCGACCGGCACGAGGGCGTCAAGGTCGCCACCGAGCAGACCGGGCACACCACGACGGCCGAGACGGTCGAGCGCATGGTGAGCGAGGCCGAGACGGCGCTCACCTACGACGTGCACGTGCGGGGCCGCCTGCGCGGCCTGCTGCCACGCAGCGCCCACGACGCCACCTGCCTCTACACGAGCACGCCGGATGGCCGGTTCGTCATCGGCCGCCACCCGCGGCATGCCTGCGTCACGGTCGTCTCGGCCTGCTCCGGCCACGGCTTCAAGCATTCCGCGGCGATCGGCGAAGCGATCGCCGACGGGTTGCTGTCTCGCTCGCCGCGGGTCGACCTGTCGTCCTTCGCCACGCTCGGCCGGTGAACTCGGCTGCATCGCTCGACCGTCGCGCCGGACATCTCATCCCTGCAGACAAAAAAAAGCCCTAGAGCGTTGCTTCTCCAAGGCTTTTCGGGGTTCCCGGGATGTGTCGGGAACTGTCTGGACTATGCGGATGGTGGAGAGGAGGAGGATCGAACTCCCGACCTTCGCATTGCGAACGCGACGCTCTCCCAGCTGAGCTACCCCCCCACGGCGGATCGCAGTCTACCAAAAACTCACATCCGGATCAGGTGGTCGAACGCGGACAGTGCCGCCTTCGCCCCTTCGCCCGCGGCGATCACGATCTGCTTGTAGGGCACCGTCGTCGCGTCGCCCGCGGCGAAGATGCCCGGCACGTTCGTCGCACCCTTCTCGTCGACGATGATCTCGCCGAAGCGGTTGAGCTCGATCGCGCCCTTCATGAACTCGGTGTTGGGCACCAGGCCGATCTGGACGAACACGCCCGCCAGCTCGACGTGGGTCACGGCGTTGCTCACCCGGTCTGCGAAGGCGATGCCGTTGACCTTCTGGCCGTCGCCGGTGATCTCGGTGGTGCGCGCGTTGGTCACGATCGTCGCGTTGGCCAGGCTCTGCAGCTTCTTCACCAGGATCGCGTCGGCCTTGAGGTGCTCGGCGAACTCGATCAGCGTCACGTGGCCGACGATGCCGGCCAGGTCGATCGCCGCCTCGACGCCCGAGTTGCCGCCGCCGATCACCGCCACGGCCTTGCCCTTGAAGAGCGGGCCGTCGCAATGCGGGCAGTAGGCGACGCCCTTGTTGGCGTACTCCGCCTCGCCGGGCACGTTCACCTTCTTCCAGCGCGCCCCGGTGGCGAGCACCACGCTCTTGGCCTTCAGCGCCGCGCCGTTCTCGAGCCGCACCGTGATCTGCTCGCCCGGCCCGAGCGGCGGCTCGAGCGCGGCGACGCGCTGGCCGGCCATGATGTCGACGTCGTAGGCGCGAGTGTGCGCCTCGAGCGCGGCGGCGAATTTCGGCCCCTGCGTCTCGAGCACGGAGATGTAGTTCTCGATGCCCATCGTGTCGAGCGTCTGCCCGCCCACGCGCTCGGCGACGATGCCGGTGTGGATGCCCTTGCGCGCCGCATAGACGGCCGCTGCGGCGCCGGCCGGGCCGCCGCCGATGATGAGCACGTCGAACACGTCCTTGGCGGCCAGCTTCCTGGCATCGCGCTCGGCCGCGCCGGTGTCGATCTTGGCCAGGATCTCGGAGAGCTCCAGGCGGCCCGCGGCGAACGGCTGGCCGTTGAGCAGGATGGTGGGCACGGCCAGGATCTGCCGCTCCTCCACCTCGGCCTGGAACAGGCCGCCGTCGATGGCCGTGTGCCGGACGCGCGGGTTGAGCACCGCCATGACGTTCAGCGCCTGCACGACGTCGGGGCAGTTGTGGCAGGTGAGGCTCATCCACGTCTCGAAGACGTAGTCGCCGTCGAGCGCCTTGATCTGCTCGATCACCTCGTCGGTGATCTTGGGCGGGTGGCCGCCGGCCTGCAGCAGCGCCAGCACCAATGATGTGAACTCGTGGCCCATCGGAATCGCTGCGAAGGCGATGCCGGTGTCGGCGCCGGCCCGCGTGATCTGGAACGAGGGCCGGCGCTCGGCGTGGCCGTCGTGGCGCACCGAGACCAGCTCGCTCTGCGCGGCGATCTCGTCGAGCAGCTCGCGCATCTGCACGGCCGTGGCGCTGTCGTCGAACGAGGCGACCAGCTCGACGCGGTGCTGCAGCCGGCCGAGGTAGCCGCGCAGTTGTGCTTTCGCGTTGTCGTCGAGCATGGTCGTTTCTCCTTCGCTTTCTTCGATCAGTGCGTGTCGATCAGTGTCGATCGATCAGATCTTGCCGACGAGATCGAACGACGGCGTCAGCGTGGCTGCGCCTTCGTTCCACTTGGCCGGGCAGACTTCGTTCGGGTTCTTCGCCACGTACTGGGCCGCCTTCAGCTTGCGCAGCGTCTCCTTGACGTCGCGGGCGATCGAGTTGTCGTGCACTTCCATGGTCTTGACGACGCCGTCCGGATTGACGATGAACGTGCCGCGCAGCGCCAGGCCTTCTTCGTCGATGTGCACGTCAAACGCCTTGGTCAGCTGGTGCGTCGGGTCGCCGACGAGCGGGAACTTCGCCTTGCCGACGGCGGGCGACGTGTCGTGCCAGATCTTGTGCGCGAACTGCGTGTCGGTGGTGACGATGTAGACCTCGGCGCCCAACTTCTGGAACTCGGGATAGTTGTCGGCCGCGTCTTCCACCTCGGTCGGGCAGTTGAACGTGAAGGCGGCCGGCATGAAGATGATGACCGACCACTTGCCCTTCATCGACTCGTCCGACACCGGAACGAACTTGCCGTTGAGGTACGCGTTGGCCTTGAACGGCTGGATGGTCTTGTTGATGATCGACATGGAATTGGCCTTTGTGGAAGTCAGGAGGAAAAGGGATCGCTGCACGCACTGCTGCGCTGGCGAAGGCGTGATTTTCCTCCGATACGCGGGTTAACGCTATCGAGCCTGACTAAGGCGCGGATAGCGCGGGGCTAGGGCAAGGCCGCCTACGCCGGAGCGAGGCGCCGCGATGTGCGCCACCCGTCGGCGGTGTAGACCACCAGCGCCGCCCAGATGATGGCGAAGCCGACCAGGCGCATCGGCGTGAACGCCTCGTGGAACAGCCAGACGCCGAGCATGAACTGGACGGTCGGCGACAGGTACTGCAGGAGGCCGAGGCTGGTCATCGAGAGACGCCGCGCTGCGGCGGCGAAAAGCAGCAGGGGAATCGTCGTCGCCGGGCCGAGGCCGATCAGCCAGAGGTTGGTGGCGGCGTCGGGCCCTGGAAAGCTGGTCGGGCTGCTGCCCCACGACGCGGCCATCGCGACGACCGCGAACGGCGCGAGGATCATCGACTCGAGGGCCAGCCCTTCGAGTGCGCCGAGCACGGCCACCTTGCGCAGCAGCCCGTAGCCGCCGAAGCTCAAGCCCAGCGCCAGCCCGATCCAGGGCAGCCGGCCGGCGCTCGCCGTGAGCCAGACGACGCCGATGGCGGCGATCGCCAGCGCGCTCCATTGCGCCCGGCGCGGCCGCTCGCCGAGCAGGCCGTAGCCGAGCGCGACGTTGACCAGCGGCGTGATGAAGTAGCCGAGGCTGGCGTCGACGACATGGCCGTGCGAGACGGCCCAGATGTAGGTGATCCAGTTCACCGACAGCAGCACGGCGCTGAGGAC
>CAZZVH010000298.1:0-5050 GCA_964657365.1 uncultured Burkholderiaceae bacterium | reverse complement strand
GTCGGCACCGAGCTCGAGGCCGACGACACGGTCGATCTCGTCGCTGCGCGCGGTCAGGAAGACGACCGGCACGTCGCTCGCGGCCCGGATCCGCTTGAAGATCTCGAAGCCGCTCGCGTCGGGCAGGCCGACGTCCAGGATCACCAGCGCCGGCACGTCCTCGGCGATCCGAGCCAGCGCGTCTTCCCCGGTCGCGCTCCAGGCCGGCTCGAAGCCCTCGGTGCGCAGCGCGTACTGCAGCGTGTCGGCGATGCCGGGCTCGTCCTCGACGATGAGGACTCTCGGCTTCATTGCGGCAGGAAGCCCTCGATGGACAAATAGCGCTCGCCGGTGTCGTAGTTGAATCCGAGCACGGTGGCTCCGGCAGCGATCTCGGGCAGCTTCTGGGCGATCGCCGCGAGCGTCGCGCCCGACGAGATGCCGACCAGCAGGCCTTCCTCGCGCGCCGAACGCCGCGCCATCTCGCGGGCCGCCTCGGCATCGACCTGGATCACGCCGTCGAGCAGGGAGACGTCGAGGTTCTTCGGGATGAAGCCGGCGCCGATGCCCTGGATCGGATGCGGGCTCGGCTTGCCGCCGCTGATCACCGGGGACGCAGTGGGCTCCACCGCATAGACCTTCAGCTTCGGCCACATCGCCTTCAGCACCTGCGCGCAGCCGGTGATGTGCCCACCGGTGCCGACGCCGGTGATCAGCGCGTCGATGCCGCTCGGGAAATCGGCAGCGATCTCCTGGGCGGTGGTGCGCACGTGGGCGTCGATGTTGGCCGGGTTCTCGAACTGCTGCGGCATCCAGGCGCCGGGCGTCTCCGCGACGATCTCCTGGGCCTTCGCGATCGATCCGTTCATGCCCTTCTCGCGCGGCGTCAGCACGAAGCTCGCGCCGTAGGCCAGCATCAGCCTCCGCCGCTCGACGCTCATGCTGTCCGGCATCACGAGGATCAGCTTGTAGCCCTTCACGGCGGCCACCATGGCCAGCCCGACGCCGGTGTTGCCGGAGGTCGGCTCGACGATCGTCGCGCCCGGCTTCAGCGCACCCGATGCTTCGGCGGCCTCGACCATCGCCACGGCGATGCGGTCCTTGATGGAGCCGCCGGGATTCGCGCGTTCGCTCTTCACGTAGACGCTGTGCGTGCTGCCGAACAGCCGGTTGATGCGGATGTGCGGCGTGTTGCCGATGGTGTGCAGAACGTCGTTGGCGAGCATCGGGATTCCCATGGCCCGGCGCGGCTCCGGGCAGTCGCGGCGATTATGTTCTCGGCTCCACGGAGCGTGCCACGGCCCCGATCCGCTTTGCCACAATGCGCCATGCCAGCACCGCTCGTCAACGACACCTTCCTGCGCGCCTGCCTGTCGCAGCCGACCGCCCACACACCCGTCTGGCTGATGCGCCAGGCCGGCCGCTACCTGCCCGAATACAAGGCGACCCGCGCTCGCGCGGGCAGCTTCATGGGCCTGGCCACCAACCCGGCGTTCGCCACCGAGGTGACGCTGCAGCCGCTCGACCGCTACCCGCTCGACGCGGCGATCCTGTTCAGCGACATCCTCACCATCCCCGATGCGATGGGTCTCGGCCTGTCGTTCGCCGAAGGCGAGGGGCCGCGCTTCGCCCACCCGCTGCGCGACGAAGCCGCCGTCTCCCGGCTGCAGGTGCCGGACATGGACAAGCTCCGCTACGTCTTCGACGCGGTCGCCTCGATCCGCCAGGCGCTGGCCGGGCGGGTGCCGCTGATCGGCTTCGCCGGCAGCCCCTGGACGCTGGCCTGCTACATGGTGGAGGGCGCCGGCTCCGACGACTACCGGCTGGTCAAGACCATGATGTACGACCGGCCCGACCTGATGCACCGCATCCTGGCCATCAACGCCGATGCCGTGGCCACGTACCTCAACGCCCAGATCGATGCCGGCGCCCAGGCGGTGATGGTGTTCGACAGCTGGGGCGGCGTGCTGGCCGAAGGCGCTTTCCAGACCTTCAGCCTGGCCTACACCGAGCGGGTGCTGAAAGGGCTGAAGCGCGACGCCGACGGCCGGCGCGTGCCGCACATCGTCTTCACGAAGGGCGGCGGTCCGTGGCTGGCGGAGGTGGCCTCGCTGGGCGCCGACGTCGTCGGCGTCGACTGGACGGTGCATCTCGGCCGGGCCCGCCAGCGCGTCGGCGACGGCATCGCGCTGCAGGGCAATCTCGACCCGGCCGTGCTGTTCGCCGGCGATGCGGCCATTCGTGCCGAGGTCGGCGCGACGCTGGCGCGCTTCCACGACATCCCTGCACCGCAGCGCAACGGCCACGTCTTCAATCTCGGCCACGGCATCAGCCAGCACACGCCGCCGGAGCATGTCGCCGCACTGGTCGATGCGGTTCACACCTTGTCCCGTCCTTACCATGCGTCGCCCGGCGCGTGATCGAAATCACGGATCGCCGCCGGCTCCCTGCAAATTGCGGTGAGTGAGCACTCAGGACTTGACTTATCCCCATGACATTGATCTGTCATAAACGGCGTGCCTGCTGTTGCACTGCATCACGAAGAATGGCGGCGGCTCGCGTAAGTCGTTGATTTCATTGGGGTCCGTTGCGGTGCCGATAAAGCGGGCAGAGAGTCCGGAAGCGAGGTTTGGCGTGCCTTCCGGGCCATCGAACCAGAGATTTCCACAAAGTTACCCACAGGAGCGGTGGAGGAAAAGTGAAAGCTGCTCAAAATCATGGACTTACACGGCATACGTGAACTTTCGCGCATGTTCTGACCGCGCAGCGACGCGGTGAACGAGCCTTCCAGCAGCGCTGTCGTCCAGGTGGCGGTCGAGACGCCGCAACATGCGGGTCTCGGCACGACGTTGAGCTATGCAAGCGAGCGCCCGCTCCCGCCGGGAACCTTGATCCGTGTGCCGCTGGGTCGCCGTGAAGTCGCCGGCATCGTGTGGCGGAACGGCGCGGACGCGACATCGGAGGCCGCCTTGCGGCCCGTCGCCGCCATCAACGACGCCATCGCGCCACTGAGCGACGCCTGGCGTGAACTGGTGGAGTTCGCGGCGTCGTACTACCAGCGCAGCGTCGGCGAGATCGCCCTGTCGGCGTTGCCCGCGGAGCTGCGCCGCCTCGGCCCGGCCCAGCTCGTCAACCGCGTCGACAGGCTGGACAAGCGACTGCGCAATGCGCCGACGGCGGCCGCGGCATCGGCCGGACAGGCGTCGCTGCCGACGCTCTCGACCGACCAGGCCTCTGCGGTCGCCAGGCTGGCCGACGCGGCCGGCCTGGCCGAACCCGGCACGGTGCTGCTGCACGGCGCGACCGGCAGCGGCAAGACCGAGGTCTACCTGCGCGCCGCTTCGGCGGCGCTCGATCGCGGCCGCCAGGCGCTGGTCCTGGTGCCCGAGATCAACCTGACGCCGCAGCTGGTCGAGCGCTTCGCGGCCCGTTTTCCCGGCCGGCTGATCGTCGCCATGCACAGCGGCCTGACGCCGGCGGAACGGTTGCGACACTGGCTGCTGGCCCACGCCGGCCGTGCCGACCTGGTGCTCGGCACGCGCCTGGCGGTGTTCGCGTCGATGCCGCGGCTCGGCCTCGTCGTCGTCGACGAGGAACACGACCCGTCGTACAAGCAGCAGGAAGGCGCGCGCTACTCGGCGCGCGACCTGGCGGTCTGGCGCGGCCGCAACGAGAAGGCGCTGGTCGTCCTCGGCTCGGCGACGCCATCGCTCGAATCCTGGCATCGCGCCGCCACCGGCGGCTATGCGCGGGCCGACATGCCCGAGCGCATCGGCGGCGCCGGCTGGCCGGCCGTGCGGCTGTTCGACATGGGGACGCTGCCGCGCACGCGCGGCGCCACCACCGCGCTGGCGCCGCCGCTGGTGGAAGCGCTGCAGCAGCGCATCGCGGCGGGCGAGCAGAGCCTGGTCTTCCTCAACCGTCGCGGCTATGCGCCGGTGCTGCACTGCGCCGAGTGCGGCTGGAAGAGCGCGTGCCCGCATTGCAGCGCCTGGCGCGTCTTCCACAAGCAGGACAGGACGCTGCGCTGCCACCACTGCGGCCTGGCCGAACCGGTGCCGCGCGCCTGCCCCGAGTGCGGCAACCCCGACATCGCGCCGCTCGGCCGCGGCACCGAGCGGCTCGAGGAGCAGCTCGCGGTGCTGCTGCCGGGCGCCCGCATCGCCCGGATCGACGCCGACAGCGTGCGCCGCAAGGGCGCGCTGGAGACGCAGCTCGGCGCCGTGCATGCCGGTGACGTCGACGTGCTGGTGGGCACGCAGATGATCGCCAAGGGGCACGACTTCCGGCGCATCGGCCTGGTCGCCGCGGTCAACCCGGACACGTCGCTGTTCAGCAGCGACTTCCGCGCGCCCGAGCGGCTCTTCGCGCTGCTGATGCAGGCGGCCGGCCGGGCCGGGCGCGACGCCGCCAACGCAGCGCCGAGTGCGATGTGGGTGCAGACGTGGCACCCCGCGCACCCGCTCTACGCCGCGTTGGCCCGGCACGACTTCGGCACGTTCGCCGCGCAGCAGCTCGCCGAACGCCGCTCGGCCGGGTTGCCGCCGTTCTCGCACCTCGCCGTCCTGCGCGCGGAGGCGAAGACGGTCGAGGCGGCACGCTCCTTCCTGGCCGCGGCGGGCGAGACCGGACTCGCGCTGGCCGAGTCGGACGGCGTGACGATCTACGCCCCGGTGCCGCTCGGCGTGGCCCGCGTCGCCGACGTCGAGCGCATGCAGATGCTGGTCGAGTCGGATTCGCGGCAGGCCCTGCAGCGGATGCTGCATGCGTGGCTGCCGCCGCTGCATGCGCTGCGTGCGGAGCGAAAGCTGCCGGAGCAGCGCCTGCTGCGCTGGGCCGTCGACGTCGACCCGTCGGCGATCTGACCGGCGCGATGCCGCCGCGGTCAGCCGCGGTCACGCGCGGCGTCTGCCAGCAGCAGCACCGCGCGCACGAGCCCCTCGACGGCGTCGGCGAGCTCGGTCGCCGGCTCCATCGACTCGATCTCGGCGAGCAGCGCGTCGGCATCCTCGAGATCATCGGGATCGAGGTGGCGATAGAGAAGCGCGAGCGGCCCGCGTGTCGCATCGTC
>CAZZVH010000297.1:0-5089 GCA_964657365.1 uncultured Burkholderiaceae bacterium | reverse complement strand
GGCCGGTTGCCCGGAAAGCGGAAGTACGTGAATCGGCCGTCGTCGAAGACCAGCGTCGGCACGATGTCCGCGGAGGCCGTTCCTTCGGCCAGCGAGTAAGCGGCATTGACGACCTGGGGTGCCGCCTGGAGCCGCTCGGCGAGCACGTCGCTGGCGGGCAGGACGGGCTCAGCCAACGCGTCGAGTGCCGACGACAACGACGACGGCAACGACAGAGCTGGAGGTGCGCCGGCCTGCGCGGTCGCGTGTGTGTCGTGTGCGGCAGACGCATGCACCGTCAGTCGGTAGACCGGTGGCGTCGCGCCGCGGTCGTCCACGATGGCCAGCCGAAAGCTGTGGCTGCGCCGGTCGGTCAGGACGGTCAGGTTGTTCGGCGCAGACGCTCCGCTCTTCGGTTTGACGAAGATGCTGCGGCCTCCCACCTGCGCGGCGATGCACCACGCTGCCTCCGCCTGGCTGCAGTCGGCGCCGAGCCCGGTGGCGACTTCCTCGATCGTCTCGTCCGGATCGAGCAGGATGAGCGTCACGATGCCGCGTTGCACCGGAACGCTCACGACCACGTGCGGGTCGTAGGTGATGTCGCGCAGGCGCTTGTCGCCGTTGTCGGCCGACGCCTCGACGGTCATCATCGCCAAGGACACGCCAAGGAGCAGGGTCGGGCCCATGCGGTGACGAACGCTCATGGCTTGACCGCCGCTGGGTTGCTGATCTCCGGGTCGGAGCGGTAGGCGGTGACGACGAAGCCGAACGGGTTCTCGAGGCGGTCGCGTTCCTTGGCGAACACCTTGGGCTGGTACTGGAAGATGAGGCTGGCGACGTGGCGTGTCGTCGTGTCCGGCAGATTGCGGTCGGTCAGATGCACGACCTTGTCGTAGGTGACGGTCGCTTCACCGCCGTTACCGCTTCGACCCCTGGCAGTGAGACGGACGGCGACGATGTCGATGCGCCAGTCCTCGGTCGCAGCCACGCGCTTTTGCAGCGGCGTCTCGCCTTCGAACTGGCGGTTGTAGAGGCTGAAGACCGCCGGGACCGCCATCCGGGCGACCTGGTCGAAGTCGCGCTGCAGGAACATCCAGCTGTAGGCCTCGCGGGCTCGCACGAAGGTCGCGACGTTGTGCTTGTCGAGTGCCTCGGACAGCGGAATCGTTTCCTGATCCAGCCGCTGCTGTATGGTGGTCTCGCCGGTGACACGGTCGACCACGATCGGGACCTCGACGACCTGACGCAGGGGACCCTGCACGAACACCGCGGCGATGCCGACCAGGCCAAGTGCCAGACCGGCGATGGCGACCTGCCAGGCCCGCCGTTCGGACCGCTCAAGAGCCAGGCCCCGGTCGAGCTCCCAGTCGCGGTTGGCAGTCAGGCCGTTGTCGACATCGTCGTCGTGCGGCCATGCGGCGGCGCCGCTCGGGTCGAGCGTGGTGGTCATGGTGGTCGGCTCAGGGGAGGTAGTCGGCAATCCGGCCGGTGCGGGACAGCATCTGGTACTGACGCTCCCGGTCCTGAGAGCGGGCGATCCGCTCTTCGCTGTCGGCCATGCCCTGCAGCATCTGGATCTGCGAGACCTCGTGCGTCAGCATCGCGTTCTCGGCGCCGATCCGGGCCTGGATCTCGAGGACAGCCTTCTGGTCGGTGGTAGCGCTGACCTGGTTCATCAGCTCGCTGATCTGCTGGAGCCTGCCGGACGCCGATCGCATCGCGTCCTGGAGCAAGCCTTTCTGCTGATACGGCTGTGCCAGCGTCGCCTGGCAAGTGGTGCGCGACGTCCCAGTCCGGTCGAGGCAGTTGTAGACCATGCCGGCATCGCGCAGGCCCTTGGCCGTGCCGTTGAGTCCGGCGTAACCGGACCTGTCGACGCCGTTGATCACGGTGTAGGCATTGGCAGGGACGTAGTTCTGCAGCTGTGTGCTGTTGAAGACGCTGCCGAGGTTGCGCGCGCCGGTGATGCTGCTCAGCTGGTTCTGCATGGCGCGGATCTGTTCGATCTGGTTCTCGATCTTGGTGGCGTCGTTGAGCACCTGCTGGATCGTCTGGATCAGATTGGCGATGTCGATGACCGGAATGCCCTGGGCGCTTGCGCCGACCGAGGTCGCGGTGAGGACGAGGGTGGCCAGGCCGTGAATGAGTCGCTTCATGAAAACTCCTTGATGAAAGTCAGGTCCGGCCGCGCAGAGCGGCCAGTCGATAAGCGGCGCTGCGGGCGGCGCCGTAGCCTTGCCGAACCACAGCGCTGGTTCCGTGGGCGAGGCTCCCGGCGACGCGTGCGCTGGTGAGCGCCATGGCTCCTGTCGCACGTCCGGCCGTGTAGGGCATGCCGACACCTGCGTGGATGGCGCCACCGGACGAGGCGGGTACGGCACGGGAGGCGGACGACGCGGACCAGACTCCGGCCACCATCATGGTGTTCGACACCATCTGCAGCCCTTGCTGCACTGCCGCTCCACCGGTCAGCGCGGAGGCCAAGCTCGGCGCCTGAAAGCAGATGATGGCCATCAGGATCATCACGACGCAGTAGCGCAGGCTTTCGCCGAGGACGTTGAAGTTGGGTCCGCTGAAGCCGCCGTTGTCCTGGGCTGCCTGCACCATCGCCTGCCCCATATAGACGCTCAGACCCAGGGCGAAGAAGGCGAACCAGGTCAGGACGACCGCGTTCAGCACCATGGACAACCAGCTGTCGAAGAAGCGAGCGGTCGGACGAAAGGCGAGGGCCAGGACGAAGATCGGCCCCACGGCGATGACGAAGGTGAGCAGAACCTTCGACAGCGTGACGACGAAGAGAGCGATGCACAGGAAGACGACATTGCCGATGGCGCAGATTACGGCGGCCAGCAGCAGGTCGAGCCGGGTGATGCCGGCGTCGGCCATCAAGTCGAGCACCAGCTGGCTCGCCTGATCGTTGAAGGCATCGAGCAGCGCATAGGGCGACGACACTGCCGCCGGGTTGGCGCTGGCTGGAAGGAAGGTCGTCGCCACCCCGATCGCCAGCGCGTCTGCCCCATCTGCGACGGTGCCGATGTAGACGCTCGATTGCAGCGCGAAGGTCAGGACCAGCCCGATCTTGAAGACCTTCCACAGGAAGGTTGAGACGGACTCGGTCACCTCATGGCGCAGGACGGCCCAGCCGAAAAGGCCTACCCAAAGCGTCATGGCGGAGAGCGCGAGGGGCGTCAGTGTGCCCATCAAGGCCGTCACCACGCCGAGCACGTAGGTGCTCAGGATGGACGTGAACTTGGCGCCGACCCAGGTGAACACGTAAATGCTCCTGCTACCTGACTGGATTTGAAGAGTCGCAGACGCTGACGCACGAGCGGAACATCAAGCGGCCCTCCTGACAGTGGCGTCACGACGCTCGCGCACGGCAGCCGCAAGAAGCGGCAACCACGCCGCTGGCTCGTCGCCCACGCGCTCGCGGAGGGCGTCGAGCAGCGTGACGTTGTCGGTCGTCGCCGACAGCACCGTCACGAACTCTTCCAGTCCCGACAGGTCGAGCTCGCAGATCGCGCTGCTGTGTCCTTGCTTGACCAGAAAGCGTCGTCCGCCCAGCGCGCCGAGCGTACGAACAATGCCGAACTCGGCATCGCTGAGTCCAAACCCGTCGACGTATTCCTTTCGGACTGCTTCCGGGTTGGCCAAAAAGATCTTGGTCACGCTCTGCTCGATCATGGTCCGGCCGATCGGGTGACGCAGCACGTCAGACGGACTCTGCGTGTCGAAGATGCCCAGGCCGTTCTGCTTGCGGATGGTCTTCTGCTTTTGCTTGGCGAAGTCGCTGAAGATGGCGTGGTCGAGCGCCTTCCAGAATTCCGAGATGACGTAGATGAGGCGTTCGCCGTTGACGAGCTCGTCCATGACGTGCAGCAGGTAGAGCATCACCGGCGTGCGGACCTCTGGCAGGTCCAGAAACTCGGTCGTGTCGAAGCCGATGACGGAGGCGTCACGCAACTCACCCAGTTGATCGTCGGCCTCGTCGAAGACCCAGCCGAGCGCTCCGCCTTCGCACCAGCGGCCGAGCCGGTCGTGCAGGCTGTTGGCACCGGTCTTCGGCAGGTTCTGGCGAAGGGTCGACAAGCGCCGCAGCGCCCTCGGCATCATGGCCGTGGCGCGAACCGCTTCGGCAATGGCCCGCTCGTCTGACGGCAGCAGCGGCATGGCTTCGCTGGCCACGCACACGCGGACGAGCTGTTCCCAGAACTGCAGTCGGGCCAGCGTCGGTTTGCCTTGCAACGGATTGCAGCCGGTCGGCTTGCCGGCTTCCAGCACGAGGTAGCGGCCGCCGAGGGCCCGAATCGCAATCTCGCAGCCGCGGTCCAGATCGAAGAGGACCAGGCGCGGTGCCGGGTCCCACTTGCGGGTCAGCGTCAGCAGGAACATCTCGAGGGTGGTCTTGCCCACGCCGGTCGAGCCGATGATCAGGGTGTTGCCTGGCAGCTTCATGTCGGCCGAGTCCTCGCCGTCGGGGCTGCTGTGCAGGTTCAGGTAGAAGGGCTGACCGGATGGCGTGCGCAGCAGGGCCAGCGCCTGACCCCACGGGTTGCCGTCGCGCTTGCCGACCGAGAAGTTGTGCGCGCTGGCCAGCGCAGCAAAGGCCCGTGACGACAACTTGGCCTCGCGCGGTCGCCACTGCCAGTTGCCGGGCATCTGCGCGAACCAGGCGGCGTCGGCCACCAGGTCGACCGGTGCGAGCTGCAGGCTCGTTGATTCGCCGATCGCGCCGATCGCCCGCGCCGCCCGTTGGCCCGCGTCCGCCACGTCGCTGCCGAACACGACCAGGCTGTAGTGATACTCGCCCATGCAGAACTGGCCATCGCCCAGGTCGTTGAGCGCCGTGTCCATGTCGGCGATCTGCCGGTCGACGACATCGTCGCTGGCGATCAGCTGATCGCGCTGCAGCTCCAGGGCCCGCATCGCCTCCCGCCGCGGCAGGATCGAGAAGCTCTGCGTCTCGATGAACTCGCTGTCCTCGTAGAGGAGGGCGTTCAGGATCCCGGGCTCGACGGCGTCGGCGTATTCGCGCAGATCGACGAAGGCGCCATAGCGGCGTTCTTCGCCGTCGCGCAGTTCCAGCTTGTCGCCGCCGAAGGAGAGGCGG
>CAZZVH010000296.1:2467-5090 GCA_964657365.1 uncultured Burkholderiaceae bacterium | reverse complement strand
TCGACGCCAAGCGCGGCGACATGGGCACGACCGCCGAGCAGTACGCCCGCGAGGTGTTCGAGCGCTACGGCGCCGACGCGGTCACGCTGTCGCCGTTCCTCGGCTTCGATTCCATCGAGCCCTACCTGCGCCACGCCGGCAAGGGCGTGATCGTTCTCTGCCGGACCTCCAACCCGGGCGGCGCCGACCTGCAGGACGAGCGGCTCGCGTCCGGCGACCGGTTGTTCGAGCACATCGCGCGACTGGCGTCGGAGCGCTGGAACCGCACCGGCCAGCTCGGCCTCGTCGTCGGCGCCACCTATCCCGCCGAGATCGCGCGGGTCCGCGAGTTGGCGCCGCGGCTGCCCCTGCTGATTCCGGGCATCGGCGCACAAGGCGGCGACGCCGCGGCGACCGTGCGGGCCGGCTGGCGCGGCGACGCCGGCGCGACGACGGCGCCGATCATCGTCAGCTCGTCGCGTGCCGTGCTCTACCCGCCCGATGCCGGCGACAGAGCCGGGTTCGCCGCCGCGTCCCGCCGCGCCGCCGAGGCCGCGCGCGCCGAGCTCGCCGCGGCGCGGCGCAGCGTCGTCGGCTAGCGCGCACCCCGACATGCGGCGCGCGACAGGCCGGAAGTTCGCCGGCGCCCTGCCGGAATCGGCCTTTCGCCTGATCGCGCAAGGCTGCTTCCTCGCCGCCGCCAGCACGGCGCTCGCCGCCGCCGCGATCGTCGCCTTCGGAGGGTCGACGGCCGAGGGCGGGTTGACGCCACTGGTCGCCGCGCTGATCCTCTACGCCGTGCTCGCCGCCGCGACCGCGTCGCGCAGCCTGCGCCCGTCGTTCCCGCTGCACGGCTCGCTCTACGCCGCCGCGGTCGGCGCGATGCTGCTCTGCGGCGCGCTCGGGTTGACGCTCGGCGACGGCGTCCGCAATCCCGCGCTCGGGCTGCTCGGCCTGGTCGTCTGCTGCATCGCCGCGGTCGCGAGCGTTCGCGTCGGCGTCGCCCTCGCGGCGTTCGGCGTCGCCGAGATCCTCGCGCTGGCGTGGCTCGAATCGCACGGCTGGCCGATGCCCGCGGCGCCCGGCCATCGCCTGCTCCTGATGACGCTGCTGCAGTGCCTGGTCATCGGCAGCGGCCTGGTCGCCGGCACGCTGACGGCACGCGTCGTCTCGCACTACCTGCGCGCGGCCGAGACGCGCGAGCGGCATTCGAACGCACTCGTGCGCCTGGCTGCGGAGCGTTACTGGGAGCTCGATCGCGACCTGCGATTCACCAGCATCAGCGACCCGCGCCGGCGCCTCGACCCCGCCGTGATCGAGAACCATCTCGGCCGCACGCCATGGGAGATCGACGATTCCGGCCTGAGCGAGGGCCAGCTCGACGCGCACCGTGCCGACCTCGAGGCGCACCGCCCGTTCAGCGGCCTCGTCTCGCGCCGCCGCGACGCCCAGGGCCGCTTGCGGATGCAGAGCACCAGCGGCGAGCCGCGCCATGCCCCGGACGGTTCCTTCGACGGCTACTGGGGCGTCGCCCGCGACGTGACCGACGAGGTGCGCTCGCACCGCGCCTTCGCCGCCAGCGAGACGCGCTATCGCGAGCTGTTCGAGCGGTCGCCGTCGGCGATCTTCCTGCAGCGCCGGGGCGTCATCTTCGACGCCAACCCTTCGGCCGCACGGCTTTTCGGGCTCGGCAGCTCGGAGGCGCTGCACGGCCTGCGCGTTGCCGATCTCCATCCGGAAGGCGAATCGAAGCAGCGCGCCGTCGAACGCACGGCGGAAATGGAGCGGCTGGCCGTGGGCGACGGCGCGCCGGTGCGCGATTTCATCGCCCAGACCGTCGACGGCCGGCCGATCAATGTCCAGTCGACCAGCGTGCGCGTCGATGCCGCCGGCGGCCCGGCGACGCTGACGATCATGTTCGACGTCACCGCGCGGCTCGCGGCCGAAGCGGCGCTGCGGCGCTCGGAGACGATGCTGTCGCAATTGTTCGCGACCAGTCCCGAGTGCATCACGCTCTCGGAGATCGAGACCGGCCGCATCACGCTCGTCAACCCCGCCTTCACGCTGCTGACCGGGTACACCTCGGCGGAGGTGGTCGGCCGCAATGCGAGCGAGTTCGGCATCTGGCACGACCCGCTGGATCCGGACCGCTTGCGCGCGGCGATGCTCGCCGACGGACACGTCTCCAACATGCAGGCGCTGATCGCGACCAAGTCCGGGCGCATCGCCCTGGTGGTCCTGTCGGCCGCGCACTTCAAGCTCGACGGTCGCGGCTTCCTCGTCATCAACGCCCGCGACGTGACCGACGTCGAGGAGACTCGTCTCGAGCACAGCGCCATCTTCGAGCGGGCATCGATCGGCATCGCCCTGACCCGCGACCGCCGCTTCGTGCACGCCAATCCGCGCTTCGAAGCGGTCTTCGGCTGGGCCCCCGGCGCGCTGGCCGGCGAGAACGGCAACGCCGTCTGGCTCGACGCCGACGACTACGCCGAGGTCGGCAGGCTCGCCGGGCCCCTGCTCGCGGCGGGCCTGCCGTTCGAGGTCGAGCGCGAGATGAAGCGGCACGACGGCAGCCGCTTCTGGTGTCGCCTGCTCGGCCAGGCGGTCAGCCAGGCCTTGCGCGACGCTTCCTACGCGGTCGACT
>CAZZVH010000296.1:0-2457 GCA_964657365.1 uncultured Burkholderiaceae bacterium | reverse complement strand
ACACCCCCTGGGGCCAGGCGGTCGACCCGGCGCGGCCGCGCCAGGGCGGCACGATCTGGATCGCCGACGACATCTCCGAGCGGCGCCGCCTCGACGCGGCGCTCGCCGCCGCCCGGGACGCGGCCGAGGCGGCGAGCAGGGCCAAGAGCGCGTTCCTCGCCAACACCAGCCACGAGATCCGCACGCCCCTCAACGGCCTGCTCGGGCTGGCCCGGCTGGCGCTGCGCGACGGTATCGACGCGAAGGGGCGGCAGCGCCATCTCGAGCAGATCCTCGGCTGTGCGCAGGGACTCGAGGGCATCCTCTCCGACATCCTCGATTTCTCGAAGATCGAGGCCGGCAAGTTCACGCTCGAGACCGCCGCCTTCGACCTGCGCGACCTGCTCGGCGCGGTCCATGCGTCCTACCTGCCGATCGCCGAGGCCAAGCAACTGCGCTTCGATCTCGCCATCGACGAGCGCCTCGCCGTGATCGTCAACGGCGACCCGGTCCGGGTGCGGCAGATCCTCGGCAACTTCGTCACCAATGCCGTCAAGTTCACGTCCGAGGGCGGCATCCGGATCGAAGCGCGGCCGGGCGCCGGGCGCGGCGTGCGGCTCGCCGTCGTCGACAGCGGCAACGGCATCGAGCCGGCGCTGCAGGACGCGCTCTTCCAGCCGTTCTCGCAAGGCGACAGCTCGACCACGCGGCGCTTCGGCGGCACCGGGCTCGGCCTGTCGATCTGCCGGCAGCTGGCGCAGATGATGGGCGGCGAAGTCGGCATGGACAGCGTCCCCGGCCACGGCAGCACGTTCTGGGCCGAGCTGCCGCTGACGCCGACGCTCCTGCCGGGCGACGCGCTGTCCAGCGAAGCCAGCGAGAACGCGCGCCTGCACGACGCCCGCATCCTGCTCGTCGAAGACAACCCGGTGAACATGATGATCGCCGCCGCGACCCTCGCGCAATGGGGCGTCGACGTCGCCGAGGCGCGCGACGGCCGGACCGCGATCGAGGCGGTGCACGAGGCGGCACGACGCGGCCGGCCGTTCGATCTCGTGCTGATGGACGTGCAGATGCCGGAGATGAGCGGCCACGAGGCGACCATCGAGCTGCGCAAGGCGTGGAGCGCGCGCGCCCTGCCCATCATCGCGCTGACCGCCGCGGCGCTGGTCTCGGAGCGCAACCTCGCCCTCGCGTCCGGCATGAACGACTTCCTGACCAAGCCGATCGATGCGCCGAAGCTGCGCCGCACCCTGGCGCGCCATGTCCGCAAGGACTCCGGAGCCGGAGTGACGGAGACGCTCTGAGGTCTCGCGGTCGTCCGGCGCCAGACCTGGCCAGGCGACGCGGGCCTTGCGCTCAGGACACCAGCGGCAGGCGGCGCCTGCGTTCGCCGGTCAACGCGAAGATCGCCTGAGCGAGCGCCGGCGCCAGCGGCGGCGTGCCGATCTCGCCGACCCCGCCGGGTGCGCGCGTGCTGGCGACGAGATGCGTCTCGACGACCGGCGCCTCGGCCATGCCGATCAGCGGCGCGTTCGGGAAGTTGCTCTGTCGCACGACGCCGTCGACGATGTCGATCCGGCCGTCGAGCGCCGCGCTCAGGGCGAAGATCACGGCGCTCTCCATCTGCTGCGCGACGATGGAAGGGTTGACGACGGTCCCGATGTCGGCGGCGCAGACGACGCGGTGCACGCGCGGCCTGCCGCGCTCGATCGACGCTTCGACCACCTGCGCGACGATGCTGCCGAAGCATTCGTGCATCGCCATGCCGAGCGCCCGGCCCGGCGCCAGGGCGCGCGCATCGCCGTGCCCCGGCCAGCCGGCGCGCTCGGCCGCCAGCAGCAGGACGGCGCGGTGGCGCGGCGCATCGCCGAGCAGGGACAGCCGGAAGGCGACGCCGTCCTGGCCGGCCTCGTGCGCCAGCTCGTCGATGAAGCTCTCGCCGAAGAAGGCGTTGTGCGAATGACCGACCGAGCGCCAGTAGCCGATCGGCACGCCGCTGCGGGTCGAGACGTGGGCGATGCGCTGGCTGGCGATGCCGTACGGCTGGTCGAACAGGCCCTCGCTCGCGGTCTTGTCGGGCGTGTCGACCGGGCCGGCGAGATGCGGGATGTCGCGCTCGATCCAGCGCGGCGTGACGGCGTCGCCGGCGCTGGTGATGCGCAGCGCCACGGGCCTGCCGTCGCTGTCGAGCCCGGCTTCGAGCACGGCCGCGGCCGCCGGGCGGTAGAAGTCGTGCCCGATGTCTTCCTCGCGCGACCAGACCAGTTGCAGCGGCCGGCCGCCGCACTCGAGGGCGATGCGCACCGCCTGCCCGACCGCGTCGACCTCGAGCCGGCGGCCGAAGCCGCCGCCGAGGTAGGTGACGTGGACCGTGACGTCGTCGAGGGCGACGCCTGCGACATCCGCGGCGATCGCCCGGGCCAGGCCGGGCACCTGCGTCGGTGCCCAGATCACGACCTTGCCGGCCGCGACCTG
>CAZZVH010000295.1:0-5110 GCA_964657365.1 uncultured Burkholderiaceae bacterium | reverse complement strand
TGGCCGGATCCGGCCAGACGCTGCGTGCCGTCGAGACCTACGAGCGTGCGCTCGCCCTCGTCCGCGGTTTCGGCGACACCAGCTTCATCGCCACGCTCGAAAGCAACTACGCCGGCCTGCTGGTCGAGCTCGGCCGACCGCGCGAGGCCATGCCGCTGATCGAGCACGCCCGCGCCAAGAATGACGCGGACGGCAACACCCTGCAGGCGTCCATCGTCCAGTTGCGCGGCGCACCCGCCTGGTGTGCGACGCAGGATCTCGCGCGTTGCGAGGCCATGCTGGCTTCGGCCCGATCCGGCTTCACCGGCGTGCTGGCCGCGGGCCATCCTCGCTTCGGGATCCTGAAGATGGTGCAGGCCCAGCTCGACGTCGCACGCGCCGACCTGCCGCGGGCGCGCGCCGGCCTGAAGCAAGCGGTGGCCATCCTCGACGCCGCCGGCGACAAGACCAGCGCGGGCACACGCGCGCTGACGCTGCTCGCCCGCATCGAGCAGCAGCTCGGTGAGCTCGAGGCGGCCGATGCCGACGCGACGCGGGCGGTGCTCCAGGCCCGCAACGCGATGGACGGATTCGCGAACAGCGCATGGCTAGGCAATGCGCTGGTCGCGCAGGGCATGGTCCAGCGGGCGCGCGGCGCACCGGCCGCCGCGCGGGCGTCGTGGACCGATGCGCTGACCGAGCTGCATGCCACCGTCGGCGAATCGGCGCCGGCGACGGTGGAAGTCAGGCGCCTGCTCGACGCCTCATGACGACGCCCTGAACGACCGGGCCGTCGATCGACAGCCCCGGCCGCTCGTCGTCCCAGGCCATCGAGCTCATCCGCCAGCCATCGGGCGTGTGGACGAACTGCGTCGTGATCATGCCGCGCGTCTCGAACGATGTCCCGCCCGAGGTGCCCGACTTGGTATAGGCGCTGAAGCGGTGGGCGACGTTGCCGAAGATGACGGTCGACTCCGACAGCTCCCTTTCGCGAAACCGCGTCAGGGCGCCGGAGCGGACCTGCGCCTCGCGCGGTTCGATGAATTCGCGCACCGACGAGATCTCGGGAATCGCGCCGACGTTCTTGATGAGCAGTCCACGTTCGATGAAGAGCGCCGCGATGCTTTCGTAGGAAGGCTTGCCGCCCGGCTCGAACGACACGGCCTGGAGGAACCGCGAGAGCAGCCCGCCCAGCGTCGTCGCGACCGCGTCGTGCTCGTCGCCACTCATCGGATCTCCTTGCGCCAGGGCATCGGCATCAGCATCGACGTCCGACGCCGATAGCGCTCGTAGCTCTCGCCGAGCGCCTCGCGCGTGTCGCGCTCTTCCAGCACGATGCCGATCAGCGCGGAGCCGGTCATGGCGGCGGCGAACAGCAGGTGGCCGATGCTCATCCCGGGTGTCGCCCAGACGCCGATCAGCAGGCCCAGCATGATCGGATGGCGCACGAAGCGGTACAGCGCCACCTGCACGAACGGCACCGGCTCGTAGGGCTGGCTCTTCAGGCGCAGGTAGACCTGGCGCAGGCCGAACAGGTCGAAGTGATTGATCATGAAGGTCGCCGAGAAAAGAATCACCCAGCCGAGCCAGAACAGGCCCTGGAGGAGGGCTCTGCCGTACGCGTTCTCGACGCTCCAGACGACCCCGGGGATCGGCTGCCACTGCCAGAACAGCAGCGCCAGCACGAGGCCGGTCGACAGCACGTAGGTGCTGCGCTCGGCCGGCTTCGGCACGATCCGGGTCCAGACCTCCTTGAACCCGGGCCGTGCCATGACGCTGTGCTGGAGCGCGAACAGCCCGATCAGGACCAGGTCGACGAGCACTGCCGGCATCATCGCGCCGACGGCCGCCGAGTCGATGCTCTTCGGCACCACGATGTTGATCAGGAAGAAGATCAGGTAGAGCATGGACGAGACGCCGAGCGCGTAGCTGGCAAGCCCGTAGAGGAAGACGACGAATTTCATGGTGTGACCGGATAGGGGAGGGGCGGTGCGACTGCTAGGCGCTGGCCCGTCAACGGACCGCGACCGTGACCTTGAGGAAGGTCGCGCCGATGGCGGTGCGGTCGCTCTGACCGCTGCGGTTCTGGTTCGCGAAGAGCGCACCCAGTTCTTCCAGCAAGGCGTCCGCTCGGCCGCTCTTCTCGGCCGCCTCGAAGGCGTTCATGGTCGGTCCGTAGTAGCGCCGGAAGACATCGAGGAACTGCGCCGGCGGCCCCTTGAACTCGAACAGGAAATTGTCGCGCGCGACGGAGATGTCCCCGGCCGCGACACCGGCGGCGACGAAGCGCTCGCGCACGTTGCTCTCGAGTCCCCAGGTCATCGGGCTGACGAAGCCGTCGGGAGGGGCCGGCGTGTAGGCCGAACTGATCTTCAGGATCTGCGCGACCAGCGTCAGGTCGCCCGGGATCCAGTTGCCCATCACGATGCGCCCGCCCGGCTTGGTGACGCGCACCATCTCGCTCGCGACCTCGAACGGCTTGGGCGCGAACATCGCACCGAAGACGGTGACGACCCAGTCGAAGCTGTCGTCTTCGAGCGGATGCAGGTTGCAGGCGTCGCCTTCCTGGAAGCGGATGTGCTTGAGCGAGAGCTCCTCGGCGCGCCTGTTCCCGGCGGCGACGAGGTTGTTGGCGATGTCGACGCCAAGCACTTCGGCGCCGAGCTGCGCCGCCGGAATCGCAGTCGTGCCGTCGCCGCAACCGAGGTCGAGGACGCGGGCGCCGCGGGCGATGCCGAGTGATTTCACGAACGCCTCGCCACTGCCGCGCATGGTCTGCGCGACGCGGGTGAAGTCGCCCTTTTCCCAGAGTGCCTTGTTTGGATTCATCGTCGGTCCTGATTCCGTGGAGTTGAGGGGATGCCCTCTGACAATCGGATCGCGCGCCGAAAAGACGCCACCTCCGCGCTCGACCCTCCGTCCGGGGTGTTGGCGGATTCCGGCCGCCGATTCCGATTCATTGGATGGGTCCATGCATCCGGACTCGCGCTCGAGGGCTCGCTCATCGCATTCACCCACCAGCCCCGACCGTCGCAGTACGATGCGCGGTCCCACGGACAAGGTCTCGATCATGGCGCGCGTTGACGACCTCTCTCGCAGCGAACACACCGAAGCGTTGTTCACGTCGCTGTACAAGGACCTCGGCCGCCTGGCCCGGCGCGAAGTGCGTCGCAACGGCGCCAGCGACGTGCTGAGCACCGACACGCTGGTCCACGAAACGTGGCTCGACATCCGGCGCAGCCCGGACCTCGACTTCGACGAGCCGCGCCTCTTCCTGGCCTACGCCGCGCGCGCCATGCGCGGCCTGGTGATCGACAGGGTGCGCTCGCGGTATGCGCAAAAGCGCGGCGGCGATGTCGTGATCACGTCGCTCAACACGCTCAATGCCGATCAGGTCGAGCAGCCCGAGACGCTGGAGCACATCCGCGAGGCGCTCGAGGAGCTGGAAGAAATCGACCTGGATCTGGCCCAAGTCGTCGATCTCAAGTTCTTCTGCGGCTTCACGCTCGCGGAGATCGCCTCCATCAAAGGCGTCTCGGAGCGGACCGTCCAGCGCCAGTGGGAGAAGGCGCGGCTGCTGCTGTACAGCGCGCTTTCGTAGCGCTCGCGATCTTTTACAAGGACTTCGCCAAAGACGAGGCGTGTCGACAGGCGCGCCCAGATGAAGCGCCGACGTGGCTGGCACAGCTGCCATGTCTCGCCACCGGTGGCGATCAGGCGCTCCTGCGACCGTAACTGGCCAATGCCGCCCAGGAGCGAATGTTCCGCGAGTTCGGCGCCCTGCTGGATCTGGCGACGCAGACCCGGCCCCTGCTCCTCGTCATCGAAGACCTGCACTGGAGCGACCACGGAACGGTCAGCCTTCTCGATTACCTGGCGCGCCGGCGCGGCCCTGCCCGCTGGATGTCGGTCGCGAGCTTCCGACATGGCGACTCGACCGCGAACGACCATCCGATGCATGCCATGCGCCAGGAGCTCCGCGCGCACGAGCTGTGTCGCGACCTGGTGCTGGCTGGACGTCCTGACCGGCCACGCCGAGACTGACGGCGCAGCGCCAACTGCTCGTCGCCGCACTGGCCGACGACGCCGAGCTCGCAGCCGGGTTCAGGGCCACCCGGAGCTGACGCCACGGCGTGGACCGATGCGATGACGGCACCGTTCAAACATGACCGAAAGGAGACGTTTTGCTGACGACTCGCAGGGCACCCGTCCCTAGAGTGACGGCGGTCGGCAGGCAGGGGCCAGCCGCAGTCATCGCGTCGCCGGAGCCAAGATGCCGTCAGCCCTCTCCAGTCCCATCGCGGCGCGCCTCCAGCGCTGGCCCGCGGCCGTCGTCCTCGCCGCCGCGTCGCTCGCTGGCGCACCGCCAGCCCTGGCCGAGGGGCCGTCGCCGGCCTGGAGCATCGGCATCGGCGCCGGGCCCGATCGTGGCCACGTCGACTGCGTCGCCTCGTTCCCATGTGACCGGAGCGATGCGTCGGTCAAGCTCTTCGCCGGCTATGCGCTGACCGAACGGGTCGAGCTGCAGGCGGTCTACTTCGACGCCGGCCGCTTCAAGGGCGGCGACGACACGCCGCTTGGCACGCCGTTTGGAGGCGGCTTCAAGGTCGACGGCATCGGCCTCACGGGCGGCTACCGGTGGCCCGTGAACGGCGACTGGAGCTTCGTCGGCCGGGCTGGCGTCGCCAGCGTCCGCACGCGCTTCGACTACGCCAACGGCCTCGCCGGCAGTGTCTCGAAGACAACGGTCCAGCCGCTGCTCGGCCTCGGCGTCGCCTACGCGATCACGCCTGCGATCCGGCTCGGCCTCGACGCCGACATGACGCGCATGAAGGTGCACGAGACCCGCGGTTCTCTGCGCACGCTCGGCCTCGCGTTCCAGTACTCGTTCTGACACCGGTCACGCACACCATGGCTCTCCACACTCCCGAGCGCGCGATCCGTCGCAGCAACGCCGCCACCGCCATCCGGCGCTTCCTGAAGCTCGCCCTGCCGCTCGGCGGAGCGCTGGTCGTGTCGATTGTCCTGTGCATGGCGATGGCCGCGTGCGGCGGCAGCGCAGATGCACCGCCACCGCCGGAGACCGTGCCGACGGTCGTCTCGCCGCCGATCGACCAGAGCGTCGTCGCCG
>CAZZVH010000294.1:0-5145 GCA_964657365.1 uncultured Burkholderiaceae bacterium | reverse complement strand
TGCGCGGCGAACGCGTAGATGATCATGTTGTGCGACGTCGGCATCAGCGCGCCGGTCAGCGAGGCGTGGGTCGTCACGTTGACCGCGTAGTCGGCGCTGTAGCCCTCGCGCTTCATGATCGGGATCATCACGCCGCCCATCGCCGAGGTGTCGGCCACGGGCGAGCCGGAGACGCCGCCGAACAGGGTGCTGGCCACCACGTTGGCCAGGCCAAGGCCGCCACGGAGGTGGCCGACCAGGCTGCGCGCGAAGCCGAGGATCTTGTCGGCGATGCCGCCGTGCAGCATCAGCTCGCCCGAGAAGATGAAGAACGGGATCGCCAGGAACGAGAAGACGTTCATGCCCGACACCATCATCTGGATCGGCGTGGCGAGCGGCAGGCCCTCGACCGCGAAGGTCGCCAGGCAGCTCAGCCCGATCGCGAACGCGACCGGCACGCCGAGCACGAGAAAGAGCAGGAAGCTGAGGCAGAGAACCGTCAGTTCCATCAGGGCGCCGGCTCGGGACGGAGGAACTGGGCCATCAGGTGCTCGATCGAGAAGATGCCGATCAGCACCGCGGCGATGACCGGCGGCAGGTAGCGGAACGCCTCGGAGATGCCCAGCGTCGGAATCGTGTTCTCGTAGGTCGACACGCCCATGTGGACGCTGCCCCACAGGAGCAGCGCGGCGAACACCAGGATCAGCACCTCGACGATCGCCTTGACGACCGACTGCAGCTGCCGCGGCAGCAGCTTGACGGCGGAGTCGAGGCCGATGTGCCCGGAGTCGCGCGCACCCGCCGCCGCGCCGAACATCGCCACCGAGATGACCATCAGCAGCGCGACCTGCTCGACGTACGCCTGCGAGTCGTTGAAGACGTAGCGCAGCACGACGCCGTAGATGACGATGAGGCCGAGCGCGGCCAGGCAGGCGCACGCCAGGTGCAGGACCCAGCGCGAGAGCCTGTCGCTCAGCGACTGCAGCCAGTCCATGGTCCGGCGCTGCCTATCGGGCGTTGACGACGTCCTGGAGGAGCGCCTTCAGCTCGGGCGTGCTGGCGAACTTGTCCCAGACCGGCTTCTCGGCATCGACGAAGCTCTTCTTGTCGATCTCGGCATTGGGGATGATCTTCGCGCCGCCCTTGAGCACGGCGGCGCGGGCGTCCTTCTCCTTGGCGTCCCAGAGCTTCACGTAGAAGCCGACCGATTCCTTCGCCGCCTTGCGCAGGGCGGCCTGCTCCTCGGGCGAGAGGGTCTCCCAGACCTTCTTCGAGAACACCAGCACCTCGGGCGACATCACGTGCATCGTCTCCGAGAACACCGGCGCCGATTCGAAGTGCTTGGTCTCCTCGTACGAGGGAATGTTGTTTTCCGCGGCGTCGATCAGGCCGGTCTTCAGGCCGGTGTAGACCTCGGCGAACGGCATCGGCGTCGGCGAGGCGCCCATCGCGTTGATCAGGCTCACCCAGAGGTCGGACTGCTGGACCCGCACCTTCAGGCCCTTCATGTCGGCGACCGTGCGGATCGGCTTCTTCGCGTACATCGAACGCGCGCCGCTCTCGTAGAGGCACAGGCCGATGAAGCCGGCCTTGTCGAAGGCGGCGAGGATCTTGTCGCCCTGCGGCCCGTACATCGTCTTGCGGAAATGGTCGATGTCGCGGAACAGGAACGGGAACGACGGGATCATCGATTCCGGAACGATGCCGTGGAACGCCGCCGTGCTGACGCGGACCATGTCGATGGCGCCGATCTTGACCTGCTCGACCGTGTCCTTCTCCGAGCCGAGCGCGCTGTCGCTGAAGATCTTGATCCTGTCCTTGCCGCCGGTCGCCGCCGAAAGCTGCTCGCCCATGTACATGACGGCGCGGTTGGTCGGGTAGTCCTTGGCGTGGACGTCGGCCGAGCGGAAGTCGCGTGCCATGGAGTGGCCGGTGGCCAGTACGACGACGGCCGCGATGGCCGGGCCGCACCACTTGCGTTGAATGAATGTCATGCGTGTCTCCGTTATTCGTAGGGGCCCATGGCGACGAACCGGCCGCCCTGGAAGAGGGTCGCCGGGTCGGCCGGGTCGAGCGCAGGTTGCGCGGTCTCGAGCGTCGCCCGGAACGGCTCGGAGCTGTCGCGCGGGTGGAAGCCGAGGTGCCCGGCGCTCCGGTTGTCCCACCAGCCGGTCGCGTTGGCCGACATGCCGTAGACGATGCTGCAGCCGACCACCGGCGCGGTGAGGCTGGCGACGACGAGCCGCTCGAGATCGTCGTAGCTGAGCCAGGTCGCCAGCATGCGCCGGTCGACCGGCTCGGGAAACGACGAGCCGATGCGCAGGCAGACGGTCTCGATGGCGTAGCGGTCGAAGTAGAAGCGCGCCAGGTTCTCGCCGAACGCCTTCGAGAGGCCGTAGTGGCCGTCGGGCCGCACCGGGGCGAGCGGCGAGACGACCTCGTCCTGCCGGTAGAAGCCGGTGACGTGGTTCGAGCTCGCGAAGACGACGCGCTTCGTGCCGTGCCGCCGCGCGGCTTCGTAGAGGTTCCACGTACCGACGATGTTGGCCTGCAGGATCGGCTCGAACGGCCCTTCGACCGAGACGCCGCCGAAGTGGACGACCGCCTCCACGCCGGAGAGGAGCGGCGCGACGGCCGCGGCGTCCTGCAGGTCGGCGATCACGGTCTCCTCGCCGGCGCCGGCCGGCTCCATCGCGCGGACGTCGCTCAGGCGGAGGTGGCGACAGAGCGGCGCGAGACGGGGCCGCAAGACACGGCCGAGCGCGCCGGCGGCGCCGGTGAGAAGCAGGCGCTCGAAGCGCGGGGCGGGCGAAGACGCGGCCGATTCGGCGGGATGCATGGCCGCGGATGTTGCAGCAGCGCATCGGCATGCCCGCTATCGAAAACGCGGATTGTCGTCAGTCATCGGATGTCGTACAACCTCGGCCACGGGAGTTCCCAAAAAACATATCAGGAGGTCGTCGCATGAAAAGATCCTTGCTCGCTGTCTCGGTGCTCGGCGCGTTCGCCGGTGTCGCCTCGGCCCAGTCGTCGGTCACCCTCTACGGCACGCTCGACGTCAACGGCCGCGACGTGAAGAACGACGGCTCCGGCAAGCGGCTGAGCATGAACAAGGACGGGCTCAACAGCGCCCAGTTCGGCGTCAAGGGCATCGAGGATCTCGGCGGCGGGCTCAAGGCCGGGTTCCTGCTGGTCAGCAGCGTCAACGCCGGCTCGGGAGACATCGGTTCCGGGCAAAGCGCCACGGGCTCCGGCAAGTTCTGGAATCGCCGTTCGACCGTCAGCCTGTTCTCGAACCTCGGCGAGCTTCGCCTCGGCCGCGACTACATCCCGTCGTTCTGGAACCAGTCGGTGTTCGACGAATCCGGCGCCAACGGTCTCGGCAATTCGCAGAACGTGGAGCAGCTCGCATCGAGCACGGCGGTCCGGGCCGACAACAACATCGGCTACTTCCTGCCCGGTGGCCTCGGCGGCTTCTACGGCCAGGTCAATCTCGCCGCCGCGCAAGGCGGCGCGACCGCGCAGGCCGGGCAAACGGGGAACGCGGGGCGCTACATCGGCGGCCGCCTGGGCTTCGCGGCGGGCCCGTTCGACGTGGCCTTCTCCGCCGCGACGCAGCGAACCCAGACCTACAACTACACCCTGGCGAACCAGGGCGTCGTGGCCACGACCACCGGCGTGCAGGACTCGTACAACCTCGGCGGTTCGTACGATTTCGGCGTCCTGAAGGTGGAGGGCTACGTCGATCGCGAGAAGATCAACGCGCTGAAGGAGACGCGCGGAAACCTCAGCGTCATCGTTCCCATCGGGCTCTCCGAGATCCACCTCGCCTACAACCGCAGCAAGCTGACCAACGGGCTCGGCACCGCGGGCGACTACACGAACTCGATCTGGATGGCCAACGTCACGTACGTCTACAACCTGTCGAAGCGCACGGCCGTGTACGGCACCCTGTCGGATCTCGACAACGGCAACCACTCGCGCCTGGCCATCGCGGGCGGAACGTCGATCACGGCGGCGCCGACGATCGGCGGCGTCTCGAAGGGCTTCGAGGCCGGCATCCGCCACTTCTTCTGAACAGAAGGACGGGCAGCCTGCGGGCGGCCTGGCCAGCCGTCGACGGCGCTGGGGTGTCCTCGCGCTAGCGCGTCGGGCTCGCCATCGCGGCCGCCTGACTGCGACGCGGGCGCGTCGGGCTGGGCAGGCGGGGAAGAGTCAGCAGGCTGTCGGCGGACGCGGAGATCCGCGCCGATTCCAGATGGCCGCGCACCTTGCGGCCGAACATCGCGGCGACGATGCTCGCGCCGCGCGCGGGCACGGGGACGACATCGATGCGGCCGCTCGTCGCCACCGTGTAGAACCGGCAGTGCCGCGACCACAGCTCCTCGACCGCCCGCTGGCGCGACAGCACGCCCGCATCGGTCCAGACGTGCGTGATGTGCTGCAGGTCGTTGCCGCCCTCGAGCGACACCGCGATGATTCGACGTTCTGACATGGAGGCGACTTCTCGGGACGCGTTGCAACAAATCGTAAAGGGCAGGGTCGAACTGGATGCACCGCTCGTGCGGATGGTCCGGAAAAGCGTGATCCTTTCTCCTTTTGCGGGGCCGCCGCCATGCCGCCGCTTAGGATGCGGTCGATCCATGACCCGAACCAGCCCGCTTTCCCCCTTCCGTTTCCGCTCTGCCGCCGCGACCGTGGCAGCCGCGGGCGCTGTCCTCGTCGCCGTCGCGTTGCCCGCCTGCACCACGACCCGTGTCGGCGTCGAGTCGAAGGAGGGCTTCGACTCCGGCGCGACCTTCTCGCGCACCTTCGCCGCCGTCGACGTGCAGACCTGCGAAGCGGGCAGGCGAACGTTGCTGAGCCAGGGCTACGTCATCAGTGTCGCGTCGGCCGAGCAGGTCCGCGGCCGCAAGAGCTTCCAGCCCGGGCCCGAAGCCCACGTCGAGGTCGAGATCGTCGTCGTCTGCGCCAGGGAAGGCTACAAGGGCAAGCGGACCATCGCCTTCGTCAACGCGGTGCAGGACAGCTTCGCGCTCAAGAAGAGCAACAACTCCGCGAGCCTCGGCCTGCCGGCCTTCGGCGCGATCTCGCTGCCGTTCACCGGCAGCGACGAATCCCTGATCAAGGTCGCCAGCGTGACGATCGAGAACCCGGCGTTCTACG
>CAZZVH010000293.1:0-5154 GCA_964657365.1 uncultured Burkholderiaceae bacterium | reverse complement strand
TGCCTCGGGACGGACTTGAACCGTCACGCCTTGCGGCAACGGATTTTGAGTCCGTCGTGTATACCAATTTCACCACCGAGGCAGCGGGGCGGGCAGGGGCGCAGTTTGCCATAGCGGGCTGCGCGGGCCGGTCCCCGTAGACTCCTCCATCCCCGATTTCCGGTCGTCGCATGCCCGCCCTGCCCCCCGTCACCCAGGCGCTCCTGCTCGCCAACGTCGCGATCTACTTTCTCGGCCAGCTGATCGGCGGCGGATACGTCGCCGACTTCGCGCTGTGGCCGGTCTCGAGCCCGGAGTTCTGGCCGTGGCAGATCGTCACCTACGCCTTCCTCCACGCCAATTTCCAGCACCTGTTCTTCAACATGCTGGGCCTCTGGATGTTCGGCGCCGAGCTCGAGCAGGTGTGGGGCCAGAAGCGCTTCCTGCAGTTCTACACGGCCAGCGTCATCGCCGCGGCGCTGACGCAGCTGCTGGTCGACTGGCTGCTCAACGCCGGCGGGTACACGATCGGCGCCTCGGGCGGCCTGTTCGGCCTCCTGCTCGCCTTCGCCATGCTGTTCCCCGACCGCATCATCCTGGTCTTCTTCGTGCTCCCGATGAAGGCGAAGTATTTCGTCGCGCTGTACGGCCTGATCGAGCTCTACCAGGGCGCCTACGTCATGAACAGCGGTGTCGCCCACTTCGCGCATCTCGGCGGCATGCTGGGCGGGTTGCTGATGATCCGGTACTGGCGCGGCCAGACGCCGTTCAGGCGGCGCTGACCGCCACCCGTCGGGAACGGCCCGCGGCGGCGCGCCGCGCGGCGTGGCCGGGTTCATGCTTTGCCAGACACCGGAATCCGTGCTGGTCGACATGCCCGACATTTCGCGCTCCATCCCTCTTCGGCTCCGCATCGCCTTCGCCGCTGCGGGTTTGGCCGGCGCGTGCCTGGCGACCACCGGCGCGCTGGCGGCCCCGGGCGCATCGTCCTCGCCGCATCGCGTGCCGGCGTCCGCAGCGCGCGCCGACGCCGGCCTCGCGGCCCGCCAGGATGCGCTGGCCAGGGCGAGTGCGTCGGTGGTCGGCATCGAGGTCGTCGCCGTCGACGACGCCGGCTCGATCGAGAGCCTCGGTCGCGTGCGCTCCGGCTCCGGCGTCGTCATCGACCGCGACGGGCTGGTCCTGACGATCGGCTATCTCGTGCTCGAGGCCGACCACATCGATCTCCTGCTCGACGGCGATCGCCGAGTGCCGGCACGGGTCGTCGCGTACGACGTGGCTTCCGGCTTCGGGCTGCTGCAGGCGCTGTCGCCGCTCCACCTCCAGCCGGCGCCGCTCGGCCGGTCGGACCGGATCGGCGACGACGAGCCGTTGATGGTCGCCAGCGGCGGCGACGACGGCGACCTGAGCGTCACCCGCATGGTCTCGCGGCGTTCGTTCTCCGGCTACTGGGAATATCGCATCGAAGGCGCCCTCTTCACCGCGCCGGCGCGCACCGACCACAGCGGCGCCGGCCTCTTCAACGCGGCCGGCGAGCTGGTCGGCATCGGCTCGCTGGTGGTCAGCGACGCCGGCGGCGGCGACGCTCCGGCGCTGCGCGGCAACATGTTCGTGCCGGTCGACCTGCTGAAGCCGATCCTGTCGGAGCTGCGCACGCACGGCGCAGCGCCGGACAGCACGCGGGCCTGGCTCGGCCTCGACTGCGTCGAGTTCGAAGGTCGTCTGCGTGTCCTCCGGCTGACGCCCTCGAGCCCTGCCGAAGCTGCCGGTCTCGAGCCGGGCGACCAGGTCGTGGCGATCGACGGGGTCGTCGTGTCCGACCTCGACACGTTCTACAAGACGCTGTGGCGGCCGGCGCCGCCCGACCGCACCGTCACGCTCGACGTGAAACGAGGCGATGCGCTGATCCGCCTGCCGATCAACGCGATCGACCGCGTCACGACCCTGCGTCGGCCGCAGGGGATCTGAGCCCCGGCGCTCAGTAGCCGCGCGACCGGTCGACCGCGTTGAGGACGCCCTCGCCGCGCTGCAGCGAGCGCAGCGCGTCGACGAACTGGCGCGCGATCACCAGCGGCGACGATTGCGCAGCGATGTGCGGCGTGATCGTGATGCCGGGCACCGACCAGAGCGGGTCGTCGGCCGGCATCGGCTCGCTGCGCTGCACGTCGAGCGCGGCGCCGGCGAGATGGCCGGACCGCACCGCCGCGATCAGGTCGGCATCGACGACATGCTGGCCGCGCGCGACGTTGACGAGATAGCTGCCGCGCGGCATCGCCGCGAACGCGGCGGCATCGAGGATGTTCTCGGTGGCCGCGGTGAGCGGCAGGGCGCAGACGACGATGTCGCTGCAGGCGAGCGTCTCGTGCAGCGTTGCCGCCGAACGGCGGTTCCAGCCGGTCGCGCGCAGGCCGACGCGATTCAGCCACTCGACGATCGCGCCGCCCATCGCGCCGGTGCCGAGCACGGCGACGGGGTGGGTGGCCAGCGGCGTCGCTTCGCGGCGCCACAGCTGCTGGCGCTGCTGCGCCTCGTAATGCTCGAGCGAGCGGGCGTGGCGCAACGCCATCGTCACCACGAACTGGCCGATGCCGTCGGCCTGCGCGTCGTCGATGGTGCGCGAGACGACGACGTGCGGCGCCAGGTCGGGCGTCAGCAGCTTCTCGACGCCGGCGGCGACGGAACAGACCCAGCGCAGGTTCGGCAGCCGCGCCGCCAGGCCGTCGGGCATGCGCCAGCCGAGCACGGCCTCGACGCCGGCGAGCGCCTCGGCATCGAGCGCCGGGCCGTACTCGATCAGCGTGACGTCCGGCGCCAGGGCGGCGACGGGGCCGACCAGGACGGCGGCGGGCATGGGTGCGGTGAGCAGCAGGACCTTCATGGGCGCACGGGCATCGTCGAGACGGGGCCACGATCATCCGCGAAGTCGCGCGCATCGGCCGCGCTGCGCAGGCCGCTTTCGATGGTCGGGTGGCGCAAGGCCAGCCGCAGCTCGCGCTTCATCCTCTGGTTCACGAGGCGCCGCGATTCGGCCATGAAGCTCATCTGCATCGGCGAGAGTCGCCCGGCCGCCTCGCTGCGCGCGATACGGGGCGGCCTGGCCATGCCGAACAGGTCGGCGGCACGATCGAAGTAGTCGCCCATGCGCAGCTCGGTGTCGTCACTGACGTTGACGGCGCGCTGCGGCAGGCCGCGGACCAGCGCGGCGATGCAGGCGCGGGCCAGGTCGTCGGCGTGGATGTGGTTGGTGAAGACGTCGTCCGCCACGGCAAGCACCGGGCTGCCGCGGGACAGACGCTCGCGCGGATCGCCGCCCGGGCGGTCGAGCGCATAGATGCCCGGCACGCGCAACACGCTGACAGACACGCCGGTCCTGCGTCCGAAGACGCGCACGCGCTGCTCGGCGTCGACGCGGCGCCGGCCCCGGTCGGTCGCCGGCCGCAACGGTCGCGCTTCGTCGACCCACGCGCCGGCGCAGTCGCCGTAGACGCCCGTGGTCGAGACATAGACCAGGCGACGCAGCCGCGGCGAGCGGGCCAGCGCCTGCAGCAGATGCGCGGTGCGGGCGTCGTGGCCACCGGCCGCCGTCGGTGGCGCGAGATGGAGGACGGCGTCGGCCAGGCCGGCAAGGCGGGCCAGGCTGCCCGGTGCGTCGAGATTTCCCACGAGCGGCACGACGCCGGCGCGGCGGAGATCGTCGACGCGGTCGGCGCTCGACGTCAGCGCCAGCACCCGCCAGCCGGCGCCGAGCAGGCGGACGACGCGCATCCCGACGTCGCCGCAGCCGACGATCAGGAGCACGTGTCGGACAAAGGATCGGGGTCGGTCGGCCAAAGCGGGGATGCGGGCAAAATCGCAGTGTACGAACCGACCCGGCGTGCGCCAGCCGCCTTCCCCATGCCCTTTTCCGTCACCGTTCAACCGAGCGGGCGCCACTTCAGCGTCGAGCGCGACGAACCGATCCTGCAGGCCGCCATCCGCCAGGGCGTCGGCCTGCCCTACGGCTGCAAGGACGGCGCCTGCGGCTCGTGCAAGTGCCGCCTGCTCGAGGGCCGCGTCATCCACGGCGCACATCAGCAGAAGGCATTGAGCGCCGACGAAGAAGCGTCCGGCCTGATCCTCACCTGCCAGGCCGCGCCGCAGACCGACATCGTCCTGGAGGCGCGCACGGTGCCGGGCGCCGGCGAGTTCCCGGTGCGCAAGCTGCCGAGCCGCGTCATCTCGATCGACAAGCCGGCGCCCGACGTCGCGATCCTGAAGCTGCAGCTGCCGGCCAACGACCCGCTGCAGTACCGCGCCGGCCAGTACGTCGAGTTCATCCTGCGCGACGGCGCCCGGCGCAGCTACTCGATGGCGAGCGCGCCGCACCTGCAGGGCGACAAGCCCTCGATCGAACTCCACCTGCGCCACCTGCCGGGCGGCAAGTTCACCGACCACGTGTTCGGGGCGATGAAGGAAAAAGACATCCTGCGCGTCGAGGGGCCGTTCGGCTCCTTCTTCCTGCGCGAGGACTCGGCCAAGCCGATGGTCCTGCTCGCCTCGGGCACCGGCTTCGCGCCGATCAAGGCGATCGTCGAGCAGCTGATCTGGAAGAAGAGCCAGCGCCACGCCGTGCTGTACTGGGGCTGCCGATCGAAGGCCGACCTGTACATGAACGACTGGGCCGAAGCGGCGACGCGCCAGTTGCCGGGTCTTCGCTACGTCCCGGTGCTGTCCGAGCCGAAGCCGGAGGACGGCTGGACCGGCCGCACCGGGCTGGTCCACCAGGCCGTCATGCACGACCTGCCCGATCTCATGGAGCACCAGGTGTATGCCTGCGGCGCGCCGATCATGGTCGAATCGGCGCAGCACGATTTCGTGGTGCGCTGCGGCCTGCCGGACGACGAGTTCTATGCCGACGCCTTCACGTCCGAGGCCGACAAGCACGGCCCGGCGGCCTGAAGTTGCTCTAACCTCCCGGCTCGGATCAAAAACGACGGAGGATTCCCCATGACGCGACTTTCCCCCCTGCTGCTGGCCCTGCTCGCCAGCCTGGCCTTGAACGCAGAAGCGCAGACCCTCGGCAAGGGCGGCTCGATGGCCACCGGTGGCGCCGGCCCCGACGGCGCCCAGGGCGCCAGCGGCCAGCTCGAGCGCTGCGATGCGCCGAAGGGAACGGTCGCCGTGGTCGAGCCGCAG